>NZ_JBFAJD010000030.1:0-114835 GCF_040655035.1 Streptomyces sp. NPDC050549 | reverse complement strand
GCCTCACCGACGAGGAACAGGCCCTCCAGCGGGACGTCGACGCCTACTCCGCCCCCGACGCCCTCCAGCACCTCCGCGAGTACGACGGTCACACGGGCTCGGGTACGCCGTTCGAGGTGGAGGCCGGGATCGTCTTGGTGAGGAGTTCGGCGGGCGGCGCGGGGGAGGTGGCGGCTGCCGTTTCCCGGGCGAGGAAGGAGCCGAGTTCGCCGATGGTGCTCATGAGGGGGGCGGGGAAGACGACGGTGGTGTTCTTGTCGACGCCGATCTCCACCAGGCTCTGGAGGTTGCGCAGTTGGAGGGCCAACGGGTGGGCCATCATCGTGTCGGAGGCGTCGCCGAGCGCGGCGGCGGCGAGCGACTCGCCCTCCGCGTTGATGATCTTCGCTCGCTTCTCCCGCTCGGCCTCGGCCTGGCGGGCCATGGCTCGCTTCATGGTGTCGGGCAGTTGAATGTCCTTCAGCTCGACCAGCGTGACCTGGACGCCCCATTCCACGGTGGCGACGTCGAGGATCTCGCGGATGTCGAGGTTGATGCGGTCGGTCTCCGACAGGGTCTCGTCGAGCGTGTGCTGTCCGACGACTTTCCGCAGGGTGGTCTGGGCGATCTGGTTGATCGCCGCGTGGACGTTCTCGACGGCGATGACCGACTTCACCGCGTCGACCACCCGGAAGTAGGCGACCGCGGACACGTCCACGCTCACGTTGTCCCGCGTGATGATGCCCTGGGACTGGATCGGCATGGTGACGATCCGCAGGGACACTCGGTGCAGGACGTCAACGAACGGGATGATGATCCGCAGTCCGGGATCGCGGGTTCCCACCAGGCGGCCGAAGCGGAACAGCACGCCGTTCTCGTACTGCTTGACGATTTTCACGGCCATCGCGAGTGCCAGGACGGCAAGAACCGCGACGACGACCAGAAGGAAAACCAGGACTCCCATGAGCTGCTCCTCAGAATGAGGACCACGTCGTTGCCGTGCGAGGTCCCGGGACGGGGTGGGGCGGCGGCGCGTGAACCACGGGGGCACCGGCACGTTGTCGGGGTGCCGGCTCCGTCGTGGGAGCCGTGCTGTCACCTGGCCGGAGCGCGGTGCGGACCGCGGGCCCGCCACGTACCAGCATCCCTCGCCACGTGCGTCTGCCGCATGGGCCGAACGGTCCCCGGAGTGCCGGAATTTACTCGGGGAGGTTCGGCCGGTGCCGGCGGGGAGCGGGACGGTCCACTCCAGAGTGTTGCCGACCTGCCGTATTTGAGCCCAAAAGCAACGACCCACCAGACCGTGTGCTTTTCCATGCGGCATCGGCCACATTTAGGCAGGTCAGAGGGGGATTTCGTGACGTGATGACGCTCCAGTCCCCGGTCCGCGTTGCGATCGCCGATTCGGCGGAAACCGAAGTCAACAGGTGCCGGGTGAACGTCCTTTGACCTGCGGAGACATCTCAACTGCAGGGGCGGACTTCGGCACAGAGAGCGTTGCGCGACGCGAAAAGAGCAACGGTCAAAAGACCGTATGCGTTTTGACGCGAACGCAAAAACTCCCGACCTGTATTTCTGCAGGTCAGGAGTTTTTTCCGGAGTGCCCCCGGCAGGATTCGAACCTGCGCACACGGCTCCGGAGGCCGTTGCTCTATCCCCTGAGCTACGGGGGCGTGTCGGTCGCGGTGTTCGCGGCGACGGGTAGAACCCTACCAGCTCCATACCGGTGTTCATGAACAGGTTTCCCGGTGGTCAGAGAGGTCGGAGGAGAGGCGGTCCGGGAGGTGTCCCCGGTCCCTCGCAGGGGGTGGAAGTGGGGAAAACCCGGACGCGGTGGCCGGTCCGGACCTACTCTCGAGTTGTGCCAGGCGCGTCGGGTCGGGTGCTTGTTGTGGACGACAACAAGGTCATCCGGCAGTTGATCAGGGTCAATCTCGAGCTGGAGGGTCTCGAGGTCGTGACCGCGGCCGATGGTGCCGAGTGTCTGGACGTCATTCACCAGGTGCGGCCGGATGTGGTCACCCTCGATGTCGTCATGCCCCGGCTGGACGGACTGCGTACCGCCGCTCGGCTGCGCAGCGATCCCCGTACCCGTGATCTGCCCCTCGCCATCGTCAGCGCCTGCACCCACCACGAGGTCGAGAGCGGACTCGACGTCGGCGTCGACGCGTTTCTCGCCAAGCCCTTCGAACCTTCCGAACTCATCGCGCTCGTACGGCAGTTGATCGAGCGCGGGCGGCGTGACGCGACGGGCGGGCTGTCCATCGGCGGCCCCTTCGGCGCGGGCGAGGCCGAACGCGCCGGACGGGGCGGCCGGGCCGGGGGCTGACGGTCCCCCCAGTTCCTGTGCGTAGGTCTCCTCATCCCTGTGCCCCGCTCACCCCAAGCCCCGCGCAACCCCCGCGTCCACATCCCGGACCCCGGCCAAACCGGCTGGCCTACCCACCCCCCTCCTCCCCTACGCTTGTCCCGTGACCCCCGTCGAGCTCTCCCGTACCGTGCTGCGCGCGGTGCGCCGTGCTGTCGAGGGCGGGGAGCTGAGTGTGGTCGTGCCGGAGAAGGTCTCGGTGACCGTGCCAGGAGCCGGCGGTTGCGGTGACTACGCCACCAACATCGCCCTTCAACTCGCCCGTCCCGCCAGAGAGACCCCCCGTCGCGTCGCCGAACTGCTGCTGCCGCATCTGGCCGGCGCGCAGGGCGTCAGCGGTGTCGAGATCACCGGGCCCGGTTTTCTCAACATCAGTCTGGGGAGTTCGGCGTCCACCTCGCTCGTCGCGGAGATCCTGCGACGCGGACCGCGGTACGGGTTCGTCGACGGCCCCACCAGCGGCGATGACGTTCCAAACGCCCCAACCACTCACCTCGTACGCCTCCACACCCCCCACGAGCCCCGCGCCCTCGTCGTCATGGACGTCATCGCCCGCCTCCTGCGCTCACAGGGCGCCCACGTCCGCACCAGCTGCGAGACCGGGCCACCCGAGCCCGCCTGGGCGACCGTTCTCGGTGTCGGCAGTGCCGACAGTGTCGACCTCCAGGAACCCACCCCGCTCGACCTCGAAGTCGAAGTCGTACGACCAGTCCCGGTCTCCACCCCCGACCTCGCCCCTCTCCTCACCCTCGGCCGCGACGCCGCCCGCTGGGCCCTTCTCCTTCCCGCCGCCCACGACCGGCCCCGTCCCACCGCCGACCACCTCGTGCAGCGCGAGGTGAATCCCCTCTTCCGGGTCCGTTACGCCTACGCCCGCACCCGGGCCGTCAGCCGCAATGCCGTCGACCTCGGTTTCACCGCCCAACCCGGCGACGTACGAGCAGGGGTGACCTCCCTCCTCGCCGACCACCCGCGAGTCCTGGCCCGCGCAGCGACCCACCGCGCCCCCGACTTGCTCGCCCGTCACCTGGTCGCCGTAGCGGACGCGACCCTCGTTCTCCTCCCCGCGGTGCTTCCGCTCGGGGACGAGAAACCCTTGGCCGCCCACCGTGCCCGGCTCGCGCTCGCCGAAGCCGCCGGGGCGGTGCTGGCCGGTGGCCTCTCCCTGCTCGGCATCGACGCACCCGAACACCTCTGAGTGCCAGGATCAAGCCAGAACCGAGAAGTCCCCCCGATCCCAGCGCCAGGAAGAGACAGAAGAGAACACGACATGAGCCGTTCCGCACATCCCGCCGGACCCCGTCACGCCGATGTCCTGCCCGAGGGGCACTACTCCGGTCCCGCCGCCGATCTCAATGAACTCGACCCCAAGGTGTGGGCACAGACCGTCACCCGCGACGACGACGCGAACGGTGTCGTCACCGTCGGCGGTATCGACGTGAAGACCCTCGCGGAGCGGCACGGCACCCCGGCGTACGTTCTCGACGAGGACGACTTCCGGCAGCGTGCCCGTGCCTGGCGTACCGCCTTCGGGCACGACGCCGACGTCTTCTACGCCGGCAAGGCGTTCCTGTCCCGTGCCGTCGTGCGGTGGTTGCACGAGGAGGGGCTCAATCTCGATGTGTGTTCCGGGGGAGAGCTCGCCACCGCCCTCTCCGCCGGCATGCCCGCCGACCGCATCGCCTTCCACGGCAACAACAAGTCCGTGAGCGAGATCACCCGGGCCATCGAGGCGGGTGTCGGACGTATCGTCCTCGACTCCTTCCAGGAGATCGTCCGCGTCGCCCACATCGCGCAGTCCCTCGGCAAGCGGCAGCGCGTACAGATTCGGATCACGGTCGGCGTCGAGGCGCACACGCACGAATTCATCGCCACCGCCCACGAAGACCAGAAGTTCGGGATTCCGCTCGCCGGGGGGCAGGCCGCCGAAGCCGTGCGTCGCGCCCTCCAGCTCGACGGGCTCGAACTCATCGGGATTCACAGCCACATCGGGTCGCAGATCTTCGACATGTCCGGGTTCGAGGTCGCCGCCCATCGCGTTGTCGGGCTGCTGAAGGATATTCGCGACGAGCACGGCGTCGAGTTGCCTGAGATCGACCTCGGTGGCGGCCTCGGTATCGCCTACACCAGTGATGACGACCCTCGTGAACCCCACGACATCGCCAAGGCGCTCACCGAGATCGTCACCCGTGAGTGCGATTCGGCCAAGCTGCGGACTCCTCGGATTTCCGTCGAGCCAGGGCGCGCCATCGTGGGGCCCACCGCGTTCACCCTCTACGAGGTCGGCACGATCAAGCTGCTCGACGGACTGCGGACGTATGTGTCGGTCGACGGCGGCATGTCCGACAACATCCGGACGGCGCTCTACGACGCCGAGTACAGCGTCGCCCTCGTGTCCCGCCGCTCCGACGCCGAGCCGATGCTCGCCAGGGTCGTCGGCAAGCACTGCGAGAGCGGGGACATCGTGGTGAAGGACGCGTTCCTGCCGGCGGACCTGGCTCCCGGTGACCTGATCGCCGTACCGGCAACGGGCGCGTACTGCCGTTCCATGGCCAGCAATTACAACCATGTGCTCCGGCCGCCGGTCGTCGCCGTGAAGGACGGCGAGTCGCGGGTCATCGTCCGCCGGGAGACCGAGGAGGACCTGCTCCGGCTCGACGTCGGCTGAGCCGTACCCGACATAAACAGGGGTGGAAGATCTCCCGTCTTCCACCCCCGTGAAAATGAAATCGATGTCTCACGATCCGGACTATGGATAGAAAGTCCCGTCCGGTGAGTGAGACTGGTCCAACCGAAGACGGTATGAGGAAACGAGGTCGGATGATGCGTACGCGTCCGCTGAAGGTGGCGCTGCTGGGCTGTGGAGTGGTCGGCTCAGAGGTGGCGCGCATCATGACGACGCACGCCGACGACCTCGCCGCCCGTATCGGCGCTCCCATCGAGCTCGCGGGCGTCGCCGTACGACGGCCCTCCAAGGTCCGCGAAGGCATCGACCCCGCCCTTGTCACCACGGACGCGACGGCTCTGGTGAAACGCGGCGACATCGACGTCGTGGTCGAGGTCATCGGGGGGATCGAGCCCGCCCGGTCCCTCATCACCACCGCCTTCGAGCACGGCGCCTCCGTCGTCTCCGCCAACAAGGCGCTGCTCGCCCAGGACGGTGCCGCCCTGCACGCCGCCGCCGAGCGGCAGGGCAGGGACCTGTACTACGAGGCCGCCGTCGCCGGCGCGATTCCGCTGATCCGGCCGCTGCGTGAGTCCCTTGCCGGCGACAAGGTCAACCGCGTGCTCGGGATCGTGAACGGGACGACCAACTTCATCCTCGACAAGATGGACAGCACGGGGGCCGGGTACCAGGAGGCCCTCGACGAGGCCACCGCCCTCGGGTACGCCGAGGCCGACCCCACCGCCGACGTCGAGGGCTTCGACGCCGCCGCCAAGGCCGCCATCCTCGCCGGAATCGCCTTCCACACACGCGTGCGTCTCGACGACGTCTACCGCGAGGGGATGACCGAGGTCACCGCCTCCGACTTCGCCTCCGCGAAGAACATGGGCTGCACCATCAAGCTGCTCGCCATCTGCGAGCGCGCCGAGGACGGCGGATCCGTCACCGCGCGCGTGCATCCCGCCATGATCCCGCTCAGCCACCCGCTCGCCTCCGTACGCGGCGCCTACAACGCCGTGTTCGTCGAGTCCGACGCCTCCGGGCAGCTGATGTTCTACGGCCCCGGAGCGGGCGGCGCCCCCACCGCCTCCGCCGTGCTCGGCGACCTCGTCGCCGTGTGCCGCAACCGGCTCAACTCGACCACCGGGCCAGGGGAGTCGGCGTACGCCGGACTGCCCGTGTCGGGCATGGGCGAGGTCGTCACGCGGTACCACATCAGCCTCGACGTCGCCGACAAACCGGGTGTTCTCGCACAGGTCGCCACCGTGTTCGCCGAGCACGGTGTCTCGATCGATACGGTTCGGCAGCAGGGGAAGGACGGCGAGGCCTCTCTCGTCGTCGTCACGCACCGCGCGTCCGACGCCGCCCTGGGCGGGACCGTCGAGGCGTTGCGCAAGCTCGACACCGTGCGGGGTGTCGCCAGCATCATGCGGGTTGAAGGAGAGTAACCAGCAATGACCCACCAGTGGCGCGGAATCATCGAGGAGTACCGGGACCGGCTCCCGGTGTCCGACAGCACGCCGGTCGTCTCCCTCCGCGAGGGCGGCACGCCCCTCGTGCCCGCGCAGGTGCTCTCCGAGCGCACCGGCTGCGAGGTCCACCTCAAGGTGGAGGGCGCCAACCCCACCGGGTCCTTCAAGGACCGCGGTATGACCATGGCCATCACGCGGGCCAAGGAGGAGGGCGCGCAGGCCGTCATCTGCGCCTCCACCGGCAACACGTCCGCGTCCGCCGCCGCCTACGCGGTACGCGCCGGGATGGTCTGTGCCGTCCTCGTGCCGCGCGGCAAGATCGCGCTCGGCAAGATGGGCCAGGCCCTCGTGCACGGCGCGAAGATCCTCCAGGTCGACGGGAACTTCGACGACTGCCTCACCCTCGCTCGCGAACTGAGCGACAACTACCCTGTGGCGCTGGTGAATTCGGTCAACCCGGTGCGCATCGAGGGCCAGAAGACGGCCGCCTTCGAGATCGTCGACATGCTCGGCGACGCGCCCGACATCCACGTCCTGCCGGTGGGCAACGCGGGCAACATCACCGCGTACTGGAAGGGCTACAAGGAGTACGCCGGCGACGGCATCGCCGCGAGGACGCCCCGCATGTGGGGGTTCCAGGCGTCCGGTTCCGCGCCCATCGTGCGCGGCGAGATCGTGAAGGACCCCTCGACCATCGCCACGGCGATCCGTATCGGCAACCCGGCGTCCTGGCAGTACGCGCTCGCCGCGCGGGACGAGTCCGGCGGGTTCATCGACGAGGTGACGGACCGTGAAATCCTGCGCGCCTACCGGCTGTTGGCCGCCCAGGAGGGCGTTTTCGTCGAGCCCGCCTCCGCCGCCTCCGTCGCCGGTCTGCTGAAGGCGGCCGAGCAGGGCAAGGTCGACCCGGGCCAGACCATCGTCTGCACGGTGACCGGAAACGGCCTCAAGGACCCCGACTGGGCCGTCGCGGGCGCCCCGCAGCCCGTTACGATCCCGGTCGACGCGCCGACGGCCGCCGAGCGACTCGGACTCGCGTAGACCCACAAGCGGAACGGCACCCGGGGAAGCTCCCCAGGGGGGTGCACAGGGGGCTTACGACACGCATCGTGCGCCTCCTGTGCGCCCTATGTCGCCACAGAACCTTCCTTCGATAGGCTGTACTGAACCCGCCCGCCGCATATGCCTGCGCGCATGGCTCGGCAACGCGCCGTCTCCACGGCCCGAGGGTCTCCACGTACCTATCGGATGTCATCGAACTTCATCGAATGTCTTCGACAATCACGCAGCTCAAGGAGAGTCATCGAGCGATGGCCGGTCCAGCCTTCCGCGCCGCCGCCGTCCGGGTGCGCGTCCCCGCCACCAGCGCCAACCTCGGCCCGGGCTTCGACGCCTTCGGCCTCTCGCTGGGGCTCTACGACGACGTCGTCGTCCGTGTCGCCGACTCCGGGCTGCTCATCGACATCGCGGGCGAGGGCAGCGAGACCCTCCCGCGCGACGAGAACCACCTCCTCGTACGGTCCCTGCGCACCGCCTTCGACCTGCTCGGCGGACAGCCCCGCGGCCTGGAGATCGTCTGCGCCAACCGCATTCCGCACGGCCGCGGCCTGGGCTCCTCCTCCGCCGCGATCTGCGCGGGCATCGTCGCCGCGCGCGCCGTGACCATAGGCGGGGACTCCAAGCTCGACGACACGGCCCTGCTGGAGCTCGCCACCGAGATCGAGGGCCACCCCGACAACGTGGCGGCCTGTCTGCTGGGCGGCTTCACGCTCTCCTGGATGGACGCCGGCGCCGCGCGGGCGATCAGGATGGATCCCGCCGATTCCATCGTTCCGGTGGTTTTCGTGCCCGGGAAGCCGGTCCTCACCGAGACCGCGCGCGGCCTGCTCCCGCGCAACGTTCCGCACGTCGACGCAGCCGCCAACGCGGGCCGCGCCGCACTGCTCGTCGAGGCCCTCACCCGCCGCCCCGAGCTGCTGCTGCCCGCCACCGAGGACCGGCTGCACCAGGAGTACCGGGCGCCGGCCATGCCCGAGAGCGCGGCACTCGTGGAGCGGCTGCGCGCGGACGGGGTGCCGGCCGTCATCTCCGGTGCGGGGCCCACCGTGTTGGCACTGGTCGACGCAGACAACGCCGACAAGGTCGCCCATCTCGCCGGCGAGGGCTGGGCCGCCAACCGGCTCGACCTCGACGAACAGGGCGCGTGCGTCCTTCCGCTCGCGGCCCCGAGCAGCGCTCCGAGCAGCAATTGACTACATACCGTCGCCGGATTTCGAGAGGGGGAATGTTTGTTGGATCCGGTAGTGTTAATCTCAAGTCTGCACCCGACCCCACCATGGCGAGGTGCTTGTTGTCCCCGTCAGGGACAGACATTCTTCCGGGAGCCTCCCAAACCACACTCTGTTCCGTCCGGGCACTGAGTGGTTCGCCGGGCACGCTCCGGAAGCCGGGAAAGCTCCGGAATTGGTGCGACCAAGCAACGTGACACAGCCACTCGGTGTCACTGCTTTGGGAAGCGCCGTCACCAGAAATCTCTTCCGCCGCTTAGGCGGACCACCGCCCCGGCACGGTTCACACAGCAAGAACCGAAGCCGGACAGCACAACCGGTCGCCGAGCCAGACAGGCCGACGTCCGCTCCAGGGAAGGACCCTTCGTGAGCGACACCACCGATCTGATGGGCGCACGTGTCGAGGAGACCGCTGCCGCGCCCGCCACGGACGCCTCCGCGCCTGCCACCGGTGCCGGCTCCCGGCGGCGCCGCGGTACCGGCCTCGACGGCATGGTGCTGGCCGAGCTGCAGCAGGTCGCATCCGGCCTCGGCATCAGGGGCACCGCGCGTATGCGCAAGAGCCAGCTGATCGAGGTCATCAAGGAGGCGCAGGCTGGGGGTGCCCCCTCTGGGGGAGGCGGTGCTCCGGCCGAGACCGCCACCGAGACCAAGCCCAAGCGCCGCGCCACCTCCAAGGCCCGTACCGGCGACGAGGCCGTGGCCCCGGCCGAGCAGAAGGCGGAGAAGGTCGCCACCGAGAAGGCCGTGGCCCAGCAGCAGATCGAGATCCCTGGCCAGCCTGCCAGCGATGACGCGCCTGTGGAGCGCCGCCGGCGCCGTGCCACCGCCGAGGCCGGCAGCCCCGAGACGATCACCGCCGAGGTCAAGAGCGAGCCGAGGACCGAGACGCCCGCCGCCGCGCAGGGCGAGGCCCGGGGCGACGCCGGTGACGACGGCCGTCAGGGCCGCCGGGACCGCCGTGACCGTGACCGCGGTGGCCGTCAGGACCGTGACCGCGGCGACCGTCGCAAGGGCGACGAGCAGCAGGGCGGCCAGCAGCAGGACCGTCAGCAGGGCGGCGGCCGTCAGGACCGCCAGCAGCAGGGCCAGCAGCAGAGCGGTGGCCGCCAGGACCGTCAGGACCGGCAGCCGCGCGACAACGGCCCGCAGGACGACGACGACTTCGACGGCGGACGCCGTGGCCGTCGCGGCCGTTACCGCGACCGCCGTGGCCGTCGCGGCCGTGACGAGTTCGCCGGCGGCGCCGGCGAGCCGCAGGTCGCGGACGACGATGTCCTGATCCCCGTCGCGGGCATCCTCGACATCCTCGACAACTACGCCTTCATCCGTACGTCGGGTTATCTGCCGGGTCCCAACGACGTGTACGTCTCGCTCGCCCAGGTCCGCAAGAACGGCCTGCGCAAGGGCGACCACGTCACCGGCGCGGTCCGCCAGCCGAAGGAGGGCGAGCGCCGCGAGAAGTTCAACGCGCTCGTGCGCCTCGACTCGGTCAACGGCATGGCGCCCGAACACGGCCGCGGGCGGCCGGAGTTCAACAAGCTGACGCCGCTGTACCCGCAGGACCGGCTCCGCCTGGAGACCGACCCGGGTGTGCTCACGACCCGCATCATCGACCTCGTCGCGCCGATCGGTAAGGGCCAGCGCGGTCTGATCGTGGCCCCGCCGAAGACCGGCAAGACCATGATCATGCAGGCGATCGCCAACGCGATCACGCACAACAACCCCGAGTGCCACCTGATGGTCGTCCTGGTCGACGAGCGTCCGGAAGAGGTCACCGACATGCAGCGGTCGGTGAAGGGCGAGGTCATCTCCTCGACCTTCGACCGCCCGGCCGAGGACCACACCACGGTCGCCGAGCTCGCCATCGAGCGCGCCAAGCGCCTGGTGGAGCTGGGCCACGACGTCGTCGTGCTGCTCGACTCGATCACGCGTCTGGGCCGTGCCTACAACCTCGCCGCCCCCGCCTCCGGCCGCATCCTGTCCGGTGGTGTCGACTCCACGGCGCTGTACCCGCCCAAGCGCTTCTTCGGTGCCGCGCGCAACATCGAGGACGGCGGTTCGCTGACCATCCTCGCCACCGCGCTCGTCGACACCGGCTCGCGCATGGACGAGGTCATCTTCGAGGAGTTCAAGGGCACGGGCAACGCCGAGCTCAAGCTCGACCGGAAGCTCGCCGACAAGCGCATCTTCCCGGCGGTGGACGTCGACGCGTCCGGTACCCGCAAGGAAGAGATCCTGCTCGGCAGCGACGAGCTGGCGATCACGTGGAAGCTGCGCCGGGTGCTGCACGCGCTCGACCAGCAGCAGGCGATCGAGCTGCTTCTCGACAAGATGAAGCAGACGAAGTCGAACGCGGAGTTCCTGCTCCAGATCCAGAAGACGACCCCGACGCCCGGCAACGGCGACTAAGGCAAGTCGGCATTATCGGAGGGCCGCCCCCTGTTGAGGGGGCGGCCCTCCGCGTTGTCGGTGCACCGCTGTACGATCGCGCTCTTCGGACTCGCATTCGACATTCGTCCGAACTTCCGATCCCGAGGGGGGACTTCAGTGGGTACGCCCATGCCTGGAGCCGGTCGGCACAGACGCCGGATACGTTTCGCCCTGCCCGTCGCCGCGGCCGGCATCGCCGCCGCCGTGACCGCCGCGGTGCTGACGACGTCCGCCGGTGCCGCCACCGCACTGCCGACACCGACCGCGAAGCCGGTCGTCAGCCAGCCGTCGCTCGCCACGCTGAAGAAGCGCATCGCGGGCGCCGAGGCCGGTGACGACATCGCCGGCCAGACGACCAGGAAGTCGTCCCGCAGCGCGAGCACCACCGCCACGACCGCCAGCCCGAAGATCATCGGCGGCACGACGACCACCATCAGCACCGCGCCGTACATGGCGCAGCTCTGGTACTACGACGACAAGGGCACCACCAGCGAGAGCGACGACATCGGCTTCTTCTGCGGCGGCTCGGTCGTCTCGCCGTCGAAGATCCTGACCGCCTCGCACTGCGTCAAGGGCTACAACTGGGCCAAGAACGGCGTCGTCGTCACCAGCGCCACCGTGCTGCCGACCACCGACGCCGACGGCAACACCGACCTGCACGGCGGCCAGGCCACCGCGGTCCTGCGCCAGTGGAACCACCCGTCCTACAACGCCGCCACGATCGACAACGACGTGGCGGTCCTCACCCTGGCGGCCCCCGTCAAGGCGACCCCGATCCGCCTGACGACGAACACCGACACCACTTCGTACACGGGCACGGCCGCCAAGACCGCCACGGTCTACGGCTGGGGCCGTACCAGCTCCTCGTCGGAGGACATCTCCGAGACGCTGAAGACGGCCTCGCTGCCGATCCAGTCGGACGCCACCTGCGCCGCCGCCTACGGCAGCCTGTACATCAAGGGTCACAACGTCTGCGCGGGCGAGGCCGCCACCGGCAGCGACGCCACCACGACGGCCATCTGCAACGGCGACTCCGGCGGCCCGCTGGTCGTCGCCGGCCGGATCGTCGGTGTCGTCTCCTGGAGCGCCGACGACGGTGACGCCACCACTGTCAACGACTGTGTCGTCGAAGGCACCTACGGCGTCTTCGCCAAGGTCAGCGCGTACGTCGGCGCGGCCTACGCGCAGATCGACGACGGCAACCTCAGCTACACCGACAACAAGGCCGACATCTTCGCCCGCAAGTCCTCCACCAAGGTGGGCTACGAGCTGGACTCCAAGGGCACCTCGCTGGCCGCCCGCCAGTCCCTGGGCGACTGGAGCGGCGTCAACCTGGTCCGGTCCGCCGACCTGAACCGGGACGGCTTCCAGGACTACGTCTACCGGACCACCGCCGGCGCGGTCTACTGGGACCACTTCGTGCTCAACAGCACGCGTGACGACGGCAGTTGGGTCAGCACGAAGATCTTCACCAACTGGAAGACCCGCACCCGGATCGTCGCCCCCGGCGATGTCACCGGCGACTACCTGCCCGACCTGATCTCGGTCGACAGCTCCGGTGTCCTGTGGATCTACCCCGGCAAGGGCAACGGCACCTTCAGCTCGCCGTCGCGGGTCGGCGCGGGCTGGAGCCAGTACAACGCGCTGGTCGGCAAGGGCGACTTCAACGGTGACGGCAAGGCCGACCTGATCGCCCGCAACAAGAGCACCGGCGCCGTCTACCTGTACAAGGGCGTCGGCAAGTCCGGCTCGGGTGCCTTCGCGGCCCGCATCAAGGTGCGCAGCTGGGCCAGCTACAACGCGTTCGACGCGGTCGGCGACTTCACCGGCGACGGCAAGGCGGACCTCCTGATCCGCAACGCGAGCGGCTCCCTGTACGTGTACCCGGGCACCGGCAAGGCGACCAGCGAGATCTTCGGCACACCGAAGTCGCTTGGTACCGGTTTCCAGCAGTACGACATCTTCGGGTGAAAACGCAGGTGAGCGAGGTCTGACCCGCTGACCCGACTACACAGAGTGCCCATCGCCGTACGCGATGGGCACTCTGCGTTGTGCAACCCTTTGTCGAGTTTCGCCGTCTGACCAGGCGGAGCGAAAATGGAGCGGTACTGACCGCGCCTGACCCTGAAAGCAGGGGGTAACCGACCGGACGAGAGACCGAGGAGCCCATGTCCGCCGAGAGCACGCCGGAGCCCGGCATACCGGGTAAGAACGGCAACAGCGGCCCGCGCCACCGCGCCGGAGGCCGCAAGCAGAAGAACCACAGTCCCCGCCAGAAGGCCCTGATGATCACGGCCTGGGTCGCGGGAGGCGTCCTGGTGCTGGGCGGCACCGGCGCCGGATACGTGTACTTCAAGCTCAACGGCAACATCAAGAGCGTCGACATCAACCAGGCCCTCGGCACCGACCGGCCGGTCAAGGTCGACAACGGCTCCGAGAACATCCTCGTCCTGGGCTCCGACTCCCGCTCCGGCACCAACAAGAAGCTGGGCGGCGGCACCGACGACGGCAGCGCCCGCTCCGACACCGCGATGATCATCCACGTCTACAAGGGCCACAAGAAGGCCAGCGTGGTCTCGATCCCGCGTGACACCCTCGTCGACCGCCCCGAGTGCACCGACACCAAGGGCGTCACGCACGACGCGGCCTCCGGCGTGATGTTCAACGAGGCGTACTCGACCGGCGGCGCCGCCTGCACGGTCAAGACCGTCGAGTCCATCTCCGGTCTGCGCATGGACCACTACCTGGAAGTCGACTTCGCGGGCTTCGAGAAGCTCATCAACGAGCTCGGCGGGGTCCAGATCACCACCACCAAGGACATCAAGGACTCGCAGAGCCACCTGAACCTCAAGGCCGGCGAGCACACGCTGAACGGCACGCAGGCCCTCGGCCTGGTCCGCACCCGGCACGGCGTCGGCGACGGCTCCGACCTCGGCCGCATCCAGCTCCAGCAGGCGTTCATCAAGGCGCTGGTCAACCAGGTCAAGCACGTCGGCCTCCTGACCAGCCCGACCAAGCTCTTCGACCTCGCCAACACCGCCACGAAGGCCGTCACCACCGACTCCGACCTCGGCTCGGTGAACTCCCTCACGTCCTTCGCCAACGGCCTCAAGGGCATCAGCTCCGCCAACATGAACATGGTCACGATGCCGGTCGAGTACGACCCGGCCAATCCCAACCGCGTGATCATCGAGAAGGCGAAGGCCCAGCTGGTCTGGACGGCCCTGAAGAACGACCGGCCGATACCCGCGGCGGCCTCCAAGGGCACGGCAACAGGCGAAGCCAAGGGCGTGGTGAGCAGCGCCCCGTAGGGGCGCGGGGAACTGCGCGCCCAGCCCCCAAGCACCCGCAGGGAATAGATCACCTGGGCCCCCGGTTTGGGAGGTTGGCTCCAGTCCTGGCAGACTGGACAGTCGGCCCCGGTTCACGCCCCGCAAACCCGCGGAGCGACCCGGTGCCCTCCCGAACCTAGGAGACACCTTGAAGCGCGAGATCCACCCCGAGTACGTCGAGACCCAGGTCAGCTGCACCTGTGGCGCGTCGTTCACCACCCGCAGCACGATCACGAGCGGCAACATCCGCGCCGAGGTCTGCTCCGAGTGCCACCCGTTCTACACGGGCAAGCAGAAGATCCTCGACACCGGTGGCCGCGTGGCCCGCTTCGAGGCCCGCTTCGGCAAGGCTGGCGCCGGCTCCAAGAAGTAGCGAGCCTCAATTTCGCCGGTCCACGGCCACGCCCTCTCCACAGGCGTGCCGGGACCGGCGTTTTTGGTCGCCCGCCTTCCCTTTCTTCACCGCATTTCAGGAGCCCAAGATGTTCGAGGCTGTCGAGGACCTCATCGGCGAGCACGCCGACCTTGAGAAGAAGCTCGCCGACCCGTCGGTCCACGCCGACCAGGCCAACGCGCGCAAGCTGAACAAGCGCTACGCCGAGCTCACCCCGATCGTCGCCACGTACCGCTCCTGGAAGCAGACCGGCGACGACATCGAGACCGCGCGTGAACTCGGCGCCGACGACCCGGAGTTCGCGGCCGAGGTCAAGGAGCTGGAGAAGCAGCGCGACGAGATCACGGAGAAGCTGCGGCTGCTGCTGGTGCCGCGTGACCCCAACGACGACAAGGACGTGATCCTCGAGGTCAAGGCGGGCGCGGGCGGCGACGAGTCCGCCCTGTTCGCCGGAGACCTGCTGCGCATGTACCTGCGGTACGCGGAGCGCGTCGGCTGGAAGACCGAGATCATCGACGCCACCGAGTCCGAGCTGGGCGGCTACAAGGACGTCCAGGTCGCCGTGAAGACCAAGGGCGGCAACGGCGCCACCGAGCCCGGCCAGGGCGTGTGGGCCCGGCTGAAGTACGAGGGCGGGGTGCACCGCGTGCAGCGGGTGCCCGCGACCGAGTCCGCAGGCCGTATCCACACCTCGGCCGCCGGTGTTCTCGTCACCCCCGAGGCGGAGGAGGTCGACGTCGAGATCAACCCGAACGACCTCCGCATCGACGTGTACCGCTCGTCCGGCCCCGGCGGCCAGTCCGTCAACACGACCGACTCCGCGGTGCGCATCACGCACATTCCCACCGGAGTCGTCGCGTCCTGCCAGAACGAGAAGAGCCAGCTGCAGAACAAGGAGCAGGCGATGCGTATCCTGCGCTCCAGGCTGCTCGCCGCGGCACAGGAGGAGGCGGAGAAGAACGCCGCCGACGCCCGCCGCAGCCAGGTCCGCACGGTCGACCGCTCCGAGAAGATCCGTACGTACAACTTCCCGGAGAACCGCATCTCCGACCACCGCGTCGGCTTCAAGGCGTACAACCTGGACCAGGTCCTGGACGGCGATCTCGACGCGATGATCCAGGCTTGCGTCGACGCGGACTCGGCCGCCAAGCTCGCGGCGGCGTAACACGACGGCACGCACGGCACGTTCGGCACGGACGAGTACGACACGGAGGACTTGCGTGAACCTGCTGCTAGCAGAGGTGGCCCAGGCCACCCAGCGGCTGGCCGACGCCGGCGTGCCCTCGCCGCGCAACGACGCGGAGGAGCTCGCCGCGTTCGTGCACGGTGTGAAGCGGGGCGAGCTGCACTCCGTGAAGGACGTGGACTTCGACGCCCGCTACTGGGAGACCATCGCCCGGCGCGAGCAGCGTGAGCCGCTCCAGCACATCACCGGCCGCGCCTTCTTCCGCTACCTGGAACTCCAGGTCGGACCAGGGGTGTTCGTGCCGCGCCCCGAGACCGAGTCGGTGGTCGGCTGGGCCATAGACGCGGTCCGCGCGATGGACGTCGTGGAGCCGCTGATCGTGGACCTCTGCACCGGCTCCGGCGCCATCGCGCTCGCGCTCGCCCAGGAGGTCCCGCGTTCCCGGGTGCACGCCGTGGAGCTGTCCGAGGACGCCCTCCAGTGGACCCGCAAGAACATGGACGGCTCCCGGGTCGACCTGCGGCAGGGCAACGCCCTGGACGCCTTCCCCGACCTCGACGGCCATGTCGACCTGGTCATCTCCAACCCGCCGTACATCCCGCTCACCGAGTGGGAGTACGTCGCCCCCGAGGCCCGGGACTACGACCCCGAACTCGCCCTGTTCTCGGGCGAGGACGGCCTCGACCTGATCCGCGGCATCGAACGCACCGCACACCGTCTCCTCCGTCCCGGCGGTGTCGTCGTCATCGAACACGCCGATACCCAGGGCGGCCAGGTGCCGTGGATCTTCACCGAGGAGCGTGGCTGGGCCGACGCGGCCGACCACCCCGACCTCAACAACCGCCCGCGCTTCGCGACCGCCCGCAGGGCGACGCCGTGACCGGCGCCCCGACTTTCGACCCGCAGCAGTACGTGTACGAGGAGGCCCGCTAGACATGGCACGGCGATACGACACCAATGACGCGACCGACCGCACGACGGGTCTGCGCGAGGCCGCGTCCGCCGTCCGCCGGGGCGAACTCGTGGTCCTGCCGACCGACACGGTCTACGGCATCGGGGCCGACGCGTTCTCCTCGGAGGCCGTCGCCGATCTGCTGGACGCCAAGGGCCGGGGCCGCAACATGCCCACGCCGGTCCTCATCGGCTCCCCGAACACCCTGCACGGCCTCGTCACGGACTTCTCCGAGCTGGCCTGGGAACTCGTCGACGCGTTCTGGCCGGGCGCCCTCACGCTGGTCGCCAAGCACCAGCCGTCCCTGCAGTGGGACCTGGGGGACACCCGCGGCACGGTCGCCGTGCGCATGCCGCTGCACCCGGTCGCCATCGAGCTGCTGACCGAGGTCGGCCCGATGGCCGTGTCCTCCGCCAACCTCACGGGCCACCCCGCGCCGGAGGACTGTGACGCGGCCCAGCAGATGCTCGGCGACTCGGTGTCCGTGTACCTCGACGGCGGTCCCACCCCCGGCAACGTGCCGTCCTCGATCGTCGACGTCACGCGTGAGGTGCCCCTGCTGCTGCGTGCGGGCGCGATCTCGGCGGAGGAGCTGCGCAAGGTCGTACCCGACCTCGAGGTGGCGAATTGACAGCCCCTGACGCGGGGCGTGGCATAGGCAACGGGGAAGTGACGGGGACCTTCGGGCTTCCCATGGACAGCTTCCGCATCCTCCACGTCAGCACCGGCAACGTGTGCCGCTCGCCGATCACCGAGCGGCTGACCCGTCATGCCCTGGCGGACCGGCTCGGCGACCCGCTGTGGGGCGGGCTCATCGTGGAGAGCGCAGGCACCTGGGGCCACGAGGGCGCGCCCATGGAGACCAACGCGGCGACCGTCCTCACCGACTTCGGCGCGGACCCCTCCGGGTTCACCGGCCGCGAGCTGCTCGACGACCACGTGATCCGCGCCGACCTGGTGCTGACCGCCACGAGGGACCACCGCCAGCAGGTCATCTCCATGGGCCACTCGGCGGGCCTGCGCACCTTCACCCTGAAGGAGTTCACCCGCCTGGTGAAGGCGATCGACCCGGCCACCCTGCCACCCCTGGAGGACGGCATGGTGGCCCGCGCCCGAGCCCTGGTCCGCGCGGCAGCGGCCCTCCGCGGCTGGCTCCTGGCCCCCACCGCGGAAGCCGACGAGGTCTTCGACCCCTACGGCGCCCCCCTCCCGTTCTTCCGCTCCATCGGCGACGAGATAAACCAGGCGATCGATCCGGTGGTGACGGCGTTGACGGGTGTGCCTGCGCGGACTTGATCCGGCGGTTGTGGCTCTCGTGGGTGTGACCGCGGGGTGCTTGATTCGACGGGAGCGGGTTCGGCGAGGGCCGCCGTGGAGCGGCTGATCCGGCGCGCGGAGTCGGCGACGCCCGCCGCGGAGCGGCCGATGTGGCTGAACCAGGCGATCGATCCGGTGGTGACGGCGTTGACGGGTGTGCCTGCGCGGACTTGATCCGGCGGTTGTGGCTCTCGTGGGTGTGACCGCGCGGACGTGGCAACAGCCGCGCGTCCCGCCGGCGCCGGGCCTACATTGGACGTACGTCACCGTCGACGGCTCGGAGTCCACCATGTCGGTCACCCCTGTCCTTGAGGCCGATGTCCTGCGTCGGCAGGACCCCGAGCTGGCCGAGATCCTGCTCGGGGAGCTGACCCGGCAGTCGACGACGCTCCAGCTCGTCGCCGCCGAGAACTTCACCTCGCCCGCCGTGCTGGCCGCGCTCGGCTCCCCGCTCGCCAACAAGTACGCCGAGGGCTACCCCGGCGCCCGCCACCACGGCGGCTGCGAGATCGTCGACGTCGCCGAGCGCGTCGCCGTGGACCGGGCGAAGGCGCTGTTCGGCGCCGAGCACGCCAACGTGCAGTCCCACTCCGGCTCTTCGGCCGTGCTGGCCGCGTACGCCGCGCTGCTGCGGCCCGGTGACACCGTCCTCGCGCTGGGGCTCCCGTACGGCGGGCATCTCACCCACGGGGCGCCCGCGAACTTCTCCGGCCGCTGGTTCGACTTCGTGGGCTATGGGGTCGATGCCGAGACCGGGCTCATCGACTACGACCAGGTGCGCACCCTCGCCCGTACGCACCGCCCCAAGGCGATCGTGTGCGGTTCCATCGCCTACCCGCGCCACATCGACTACGCCTTCTTCCGCGAGGTCGCCGACGAGGTCGGCGCCTATCTCATCGCCGACGCCGCCCACCCCATCGGTCTCGTCGCCGGGGGAGCGGCGCCGAACCCGGTGCCGTACGCCGATGTCGTCTGCGCCACCACGCACAAGGTGCTGCGCGGGCCGCGCGGCGGGATGCTGCTGTGCGGGAGCGAGCTGGCCGAACGGGTGGACCGGGCCGTCTTTCCGTTCACGCAGGGCGGCGCGCAGATGAACACCATCGCGGCGAAGGCCGTCGCGTTCGGCGAGGCGGCGGCGCCGGCCTTCACGGCGTACGCCCATCAGGTGGTCGCCAACGCCCGGGTGCTCGCGGCGGGGCTGGCCGCGGAGGGGCTGATCGTCACCACAGGGGGCACCGACACCCATCTGATCACCGTCGACCCGATGCCGCTGGGCGTCGACGGACGCACCGCGCGCGGCCGGCTGGCCGCCGCCGGAGTGGTCCTGGACTGCTGCGCGCTGCCCCACGGCGACACCCGCGGCCTGCGGCTCGGTACGGCCGCGGTGACCACGCAGGGCATGGGGGAGGGCGAGATGGCGGGCATCGCGGCGCTCCTCGCGGGTGTACTTCGCGGCCGGGTCGACGCCAAACGGGCGCGTGACGAAGTGCGGGATCTTGTGGGTGGATTCCTGCCGTATCCGGGCTGAACGGGGGTACCCGCACCCACGTACACAGCCACACGTGCAACCATCGTCGCTACCCGGAAGTCCCCAACCATATGCGTCCCTCGCTAGGGTGTGGGGCTGTGATGGCCAGCGAGACCTGTGGGGAAGCCTGTGCGTGAATACCTGCTGACGCTCTGCGTGACGGCCGCGGTGACGTATCTGCTGACCGGGCCGGTGCGTAAGTTCGCGATCGTGGCCGGGGCGATGCCGGAGATCAGGGCCCGTGACGTGCACCGGGAACCCACTCCGCGGCTCGGCGGTATCGCCATGTTCTTCGGCCTGTGCGCCGGCCTGCTGGTCGCCGACCATCTGACCAACCTCAGCTCGGTCTTCCAGAACTCGAACGAGCCGCGCGCCCTGCTCTCCGGCGCCGCCCTGATCTGGCTGATCGGTGTCCTGGACGACAAGTTCGAGATCGACGCCCTGATCAAGCTGGGCGGCCAGATGATCGCCGCCGGCGTGATGGTCATGCAGGGTCTGACGATCCTGTGGCTGCCCATCCCGGGCGTCGGCAACGTGGCGCTGACCCAGTGGCAGGGCACCCTGCTCACGGTCGCCCTGGTTGTCATCACCATCAACGCGGTCAACTTCGTCGACGGCCTCGACGGCCTCGCGTCCGGCATGGTCTGCATCGCCGCCGCCGCGTTCTTCCTGTACGCCTACCGCATCTGGTACTCGTACGGCATCGAGGCCGCCGCCCCGGCCACGCTCTTCTCGGCGATCCTGATGGGCATGTGCGTCGGCTTCCTGCCGCACAACATGCACCCGGCGCGGATCTTCATGGGCGACTCCGGCTCGATGCTGATCGGCCTGGTGCTGTCCGCGGGTGCGATCTCCATCACGGGACAGGTCGACCCGGACGCGCTGCAGCTGTTCCTGCACTCGGAGAAGGCGGCCGTGCACTCGACGGTGCCCGTCTACATCCCGCTGCTGCTGCCGCTGACGATCATCGCGGTGCCGGCCGCCGACCTGGTGCTGGCGGTCGTGCGCCGCACCTGGAAGGGCCAGTCGCCATTTGCCGCGGACCGCGGCCATCTGCACCACCGGCTCCTGGAGATCGGCCACTCGCACAGCCGGGCGGTGCTGATCATGTACTTCTGGTCCGCGCTGATCGCGTTCGGGGCGCTGTCCTACTCGGTCAACTCGGCGTCGATGTGGATCGTCCTCGGCATCGTCTTCCTGAGCGCGATCGGGCTGGTGCTGCTCCTGCTGCCGCGCTTCACGCCGCGTGCGCCGCGCTGGGCCGAGCACCTGGTGCCGCCGCGATATCGCCGTCGCAAGGCCGGAGTTGACCCTGTCGTGGTGCTGGCGGAGGAAGACCGTGACCCGCGTCCTCCGGTTGTCGCCGGAGTGTCAGGAGTCAACGGGGCGACCGCTGTCGGCCCCCGTTCGCGTCTCCTGGACGGACGTAAAGCCGAGTCCTCGCGCTGACGCCAAGGTAAGAATCTGACTAAAGCGTTGCCATCTCGTGGGCAGACAAAGCCTCCCTATACCAGACAAGTTGGCCGCTATTTTGCACAGACGCGCGGCGTCACTCTCATGTGTGACAGCAAGCACACCTTCTAGGTAAAGACCACATCAAATAGTTTGTGATACGGTTCACGAGAACCCGGGACAGAGCCGAAGGACCGTAGTGCGACGGTCCTTTGGCGTGAGGTTCTCTCTCATCCCGGGACTACGCTCGTCCATGACGACACGCCCCCCTTAGCAAGCGGAGTTGCCGCCATGCCGTCCAATGACGCCCGGATTCTCCTTCAGGCCGCTGTGCCCACAGCTGCCGTCGGCGCGATTGCCGCCGTCGTCAGTGGTGTGGTCGCCGGCGGCAAAGGAGCTATTGGGGCAGCCGTTGCGACGCTGATCGTGATCCTCTTCATGGGAATCGGGCTCTACGTTCTGCAGCGCACTGCCAAATCGCTTCCGCACCTGTTCCAGGCGATGGGCCTCATGCTCTTCGCGGCGCAGATTCTGCTGCTGTTCATCTTCCTCGCCGCGTTCAAGCACACCACGCTGTTCAATCCCAAGGCCTTCGCGTTCACCCTGCTCGCCGGAACCATCATCTGGGTCGTCGCGCAGACCCGTGCCCACATGAAGGCCAAAATCCTCTACGTCGAGCCCGAGAAGTCGGGGCACTCGTCGTGAGAGGTAGGGCCGGGATAAGAGCACGTAAGCGACCCTGCTATCGTCCGGTTCCAACTGCGGCATCGCGGGCGCGGGCATCTGAGCTGACGCCTGCTCAATCGCGAGGCTCGATGCCCCACTGCCGCCCCCACATCCGTTACACCAGTCCAGTGCCGAACCGCGGCTGTGCGCCGCGCCGACACAACGAGGTTGCCGTACCTATGCGCCACGCTGAAGGAGCCCGCGGTGAGTGCTGACCCGACGCAGGTGCTCGCCTTCGAGACCGACTGCCACATCTTCGACGGCTGTGGATTCCCGGCTCCCGGCCTGCACTCGTTCCTGTTCAAGCCCCTCCTGGGGGACGGCGACAGCAACGTGTACTTCAACAAGCCGATGCTGCTGGCGCTGCTCGGCTCGGTCATCGTCGTCGGCTTCTTCTGGGCCGCCTTCCGCAAGCCGAAGGTCGTCCCCGGCAAGCTGCAGATGGTCGCCGAGACCGGCTACGACTTCATCCGCCGCGGTGTCGTCTACGAGACCATCGGAAAGAAGGAAGGGGAGAAGTACGTACCGCTGGTCGTCTCGCTCTTCTTCTTCATCTGGATGATGAACCTCTGGTCGATCGTTCCGGTCGCCCAGTTCCCGGTGACCTCGATCATCGCGTACCCGGCCGTTCTCGCGATCATCGTCTACGTCCTCTGGGTCGCGCTGACTTTCAAACGACACGGATTCGTCGGCGCCTTCAAGAACTTCACGGGTTACGACAAGTCGCTGGGCGCGGTGCTGCCGCTCGCCATGACGATCGAGTTCTTCTCGAACCTGCTCGTCCGGCCGTTCACGCACGCGGTCCGACTGTTCGCCAACATGTTCGCGGGCCACACCCTGCTGCTGCTCTTCACGATCGCCAGCTGGTACCTGCTGAACGGCATCGGTATCGCCTACGCAGGCGTCAGCTTCATCATGACGATCGTGATGACGGCCTTCGAGCTCTTCATCCAGGCTCTGCAGGCATACGTCTTCGTCCTCCTGACCTGCACCTACATCCAGGGCGCGCTCGCCGAGCACCACTGAGCACCCCCCTCTGGAACCCCCTGAGCGTCCGGTGGCCAACCCCCGCCGGTCCGTATAGATAAGGAAGAATCAGCATGGCTGCCACTGAGACCCTCGCTGCCGTCTCCGGTTCGCTCGGCTCCATCGGCTACGGCCTCGCCGCCATCGGTCCGGGCGTCGGCGTCGGCATCATCTTCGGCAACGGTACCCAGGCTCTTGCCCGTCAGCCCGAAGCTGCCGGCCTGATCCGTGCCAACCAGATCCTCGGCTTCGCCTTCTGTGAGGCGCTCGCCCTCATCGGTCTGGTCATGCCGTTCGTCTACGGCAAGTGATCTGCGGATCCACGACAGCCCACTAGACGAAAGGCACTGACATGAGCCAGCTGCTCATTTTGGCGGCCGAGCAGGAGAACCCGCTCGTCCCGCCGATCCCCGAGCTCGTCATCGGCCTGATCGCCTTCGTCATCGTCTTCGGCTTCCTCGCCAAGAAGCTCCTCCCGAACATCAACAAGGTTCTGGACGAGCGCCGCGAGGCCATCGAGGGCGGTATCGAGAAGGCCGAGGCCGCCCAGACCGAGGCCCAGAGCGTGCTTGAGCAGTACAAGGCTCAGCTCGCCGAGGCCCGGCACGAGGCCGCGCGTCTGCGCCAGGAGGCGCAGGAGCAGGGCGCCACGCTCATCGCCGAGATGCGCGCGGAAGGCCAGCGGCAGCGCGAGGAGATCGTCGCCGCCGGTCACACGCAGATCGAGGCCGACCGCAAGGCCGCTTCGCAGGCGCTGCGCCAGGACGTGGGCAAGCTCGCCACCGACCTGGCGGGCAAGCTCGTCGGCGAGTCCCTCGAGGACCACGCCCGGCAGAGCCGCGTCATCGACCGTTTCCTCGATGAGCTCGAGGAGAAGGCTGAGGCGGCTCGATGACTATGCACGGAGCGAGCCGCGAGGCCCTGGCAGCCGCACGTGAGCGTCTCGACGCGCTGACGGACTCCACGTCCGTGAACGCGACGCAGCTCGCCGACGAGTTGGCCGCCGTCACCGCGCTGCTCGGCCGTGAGGTGTCGTTGCGTCGGGTCCTCACCGACCCGGCGCAGGACGGCGAGGCCAAGGCCCAGCTGGCCGAGCGCCTGCTCGGCGGCCAGGTCGGCGGCACCGCCCTCGACCTGCTGTCCGGCATGGTGCGCTCCCGCTGGTCGCAGTCCCGCGACCTGGTGGACGCGCTGGAGGAGCTGGCGGCCACCGCCGACCTCACCGCCGCCCAGCAGTCGGGCCAGCTCGACGACGTCGAGGACGAACTGTTCCGGTTCGGCCGGATCGTCGCCTCGGACACCGGGCTGCGCGCCGCGCTGACCAACCGCGCGGCGGGTACCACGGCCAAGAGCGAGCTGCTCAGCAGCCTGCTCGGCGGCCGGGCCAAGCCGGCCACCGAGCGACTGATGACGCGCCTTGTGACCGCGCCCCGGGGACGTAGCCTGGAAGCGGGACTCGAGTCCCTGTCCAAGCTCGCCGCTGACCGCCGCAGTCGCCTGGTCGCGGTCGTCACCACGGCGGTCCCGCTGAGCGACCCGCAGAAGCAGCGCCTGGGCGCCGCCCTCGCGAAGCTCTACGGCCGTCACATGCACCTGAACATCGACGTGGACCCCGAGGTCCTCGGCGGGATCCGGGTGCAGGTCGGCGACGAGATCATCAACGGCTCCATCGCGGACCGCCTCGATGACGCCACCCGCCGCATGGCGAGCTAGCAGCACCACAACAAAGACGTAGTAAGGCGGCCCGAGTTGGGCCGTGCAGAGGATTCACCTCGTCCAGGGGGGAGTCCCCCCATCCCCCCAAGTGAAACTTCGGGCCCAACAAGGAGAGCAGGGAACCCAGATGGCGGAGCTCACGATCCGGCCGGAGGAGATCCGGGACGCGCTGGAGAACTTCGTCCAGTCGTACAAGCCGGACGCGGCCTCGCGCGAGGAGGTCGGTACGGTCACCCTTGCCGGCGACGGCATCGCGAAGGTCGAGGGCCTGCCCTCGGCCATGGCCAACGAACTGCTGAAGTTCGAGGACGGCACCCTCGGTCTCGCGCTCAACCTCGAAGAGCGTGAGATCGGTACCGTCATCCTCGGCGAGTTCAGCGGCGTCGAGGAGGGCCAGCCGGTCACCCGCACCGGAGAGGTCCTGTCCGTCGCCGTCGGCGAGGGCTACCTCGGCCGTGTCGTCGACCCGCTCGGCAACCCGATCGACGGCCTCGGTGAGATCGAGACCACCGGCCGCCGCGCGCTGGAGCTGCAGGCTCCGGGCGTCATGGCCCGTAAGTCGGTGCACGAGCCGATGGAGACCGGCTACAAGGCCGTCGACGCGATGACCCCGATCGGCCGTGGCCAGCGTCAGCTGATCATCGGTGACCGCCAGACCGGCAAGACCGCCCTGGCCGTCGACACGATCATCAACCAGCGCGACAACTGGCGCTCGGGCGACGTGAACAAGCAGGTCCGCTGCATCTACGTCGCCATCGGTCAGAAGGGCTCCACCATCGCCTCCGTGCGTGGTGCGCTCGAAGAGGCCGGCGCCCTGGAGTACACGACCATCGTCGCCGCCCCGGCGTCCGACCCGGCCGGCTTCAAGTACCTGGCGCCGTACACCGGTTCGGCCATCGGCCAGCACTGGATGTACGACGGCAAGCACGTCCTCATCATCTTCGACGACCTCTCGAAGCAGGCCGACGCCTACCGCGCCGTGTCCCTGCTGCTGCGCCGTCCGCCGGGGCGCGAGGCCTACCCGGGTGACGTCTTCTACCTGCACTCCCGTCTGCTGGAGCGCTGCGCGAAGCTCTCCGACGAGATGGGCAAGGGCTCGATGACCGGTCTGCCGATCGTCGAGACCAAGGCCAACGACGTCTCGGCGTTCATCCCGACCAACGTCATCTCCATCACCGACGGCCAGTGCTTCCTGGAGTCGGACCTCTTCAACGCCGGTCAGCGCCCCGCGCTGAACGTCGGTATCTCCGTCTCCCGAGTCGGTGGTTCCGCGCAGCACAAGGCGATGAAGCAGGTCTCCGGCCGACTGCGCCTCGACCTCGCCCAGTACCGCGAACTGGAGGCGTTCGCCGCCTTCGGTTCCGACCTGGACGCCGCGTCGAAGGCCCAGCTGGAGCGTGGTCAGCGTCTGGTCGAGCTGCTCAAGCAGCCGCAGTACCAGCCGATGCCCACCGAGGACCAGGTCGTCTCCGTGTGGTCCGCGACCACCGGCAAGATGGACGACGTACCGGTCGAGGACATCCGCCGCTTCGAGAAGGAGCTCCTGGAGTACCTGCACCGCAAGGAGCAGGGCCTCATGACCTCCATCAAGGAGGGCGGCAAGATGTCGGACGACACCCTGACCGCCGCCGCGGACGCGATCACCGAGTTCAAGAAGCAGTTCGAGACCTCGGACGGCAAGCTCCTCGGCGAGGACGCCCCGGCCGCGGCCAAGTGACGTAAGGAAGGGACCTGACTCATGGGAGCCCAGCTCCGGGTCTACAAGCGTCGCATCCGATCCGTCACCGCGACCAAGAAGATCACCAAGGCGATGGAGATGATCGCCGCCTCGCGTGTCGTCAAGGCGCACCGCAAGGTGCAGGCCTCGACGCCGTACGCGAAGGAACTGACGCGCGCGGTCACGGCGGTCGGCACGGGTTCGAACACCAAGCACCCGCTGACCACCGAGGCGGAGACGCCGACCCGTTCCGCGGTGCTGCTCCTCACGAGCGACCGCGGTCTGGCCGGCGCCTTCAACGCCAATGCCATCAAGGCCGCGGAGCAGCTGACCGCACGTCTCGAGGCCGAGGGCAAGGAGGTCGACACGTACATCGTCGGCCGCCGCGGTGTCGCCCACTACAACTTCCGTGAGCGCAAGATCTCGGGGCAGTGGACCGGCTTCACCGACGAGCCCTCCTACGCGGACGCGAAGAGGGTCGCGGGTCCGCTCATCGAGGCCATCGAGAAGGACACGGCCGAGGGCGGTGTGGACGAACTCCACATCGTCTACACCGAGTTCATCTCGATGATGACGCAGACGCCGGTCGACAGCCGGCTGCTGCCCCTCAGCCTCGAAGAGGTCGCGGAGGAGGCCGCCCCCCAGGGCGAGATCCTTCCGCTGTACGACTTCGAGCCGTCGGCGGAGGACGTCCTGGACGCCCTGCTGCCGCGGTACGTCGAGAGCCGTATCTACAACGCGCTGCTCCAGTCGGCTGCCTCCAAGCACGCCGCCACCCGCCGCGCGATGAAGTCGGCGACCGACAACGCGGGAGACCTGATCACCACGCTCTCCCGTCTTGCCAACGCGGCCCGCCAGGCCGAAATCACCCAGGAAATCAGCGAGATCGTCGGTGGCTCCGCAGCCCTGGCCGACGCGACCGCGGGGAGTGACAAGTAATGACGACGACAGTTGAGACGGCCGTTGCCACGGGCCGCGTCGCCCGGGTCATCGGCCCGGTCGTCGACGTGGAGTTCCCCGTCGACGCGATGCCGGAGATCTACAACGCTCTGCACGTCGAGGTGGCCGACCCGGCCCTGGACGGCGCGAAGAAGACGCTGACCCTGGAGGTCGCCCAGCACCTGGGTGACGGCCTGGTCCGCACGATCTCGATGCAGCCCACCGACGGTCTGGTCCGCCAGGCCCCGGTCACCGACACCGGCGACGGCATCACCGTCCCGGTCGGCGACTTCACCAAGGGCAAGGTGTTCAACACCCTCGGTGAGGTGCTGAACAGTGAGGAGAAGTACGAGGGCGAGCGCTGGTCCATCCACCGCAAGGCCCCGCGCTTCGACGAGCTCGAGTCGAAGACCGAGATGTTCGAGACCGGCGTCAAGGTCATCGACCTGCTCACCCCGTACGTCAAGGGTGGCAAGATCGGCCTGTTCGGCGGTGCCGGCGTCGGCAAGACGGTGCTCATCCAGGAGATGATCTACCGCGTCGCCAACAACCACGACGGTGTCTCCGTGTTCGCCGGTGTCGGCGAGCGCACCCGTGAGGGCAACGACCTCATCGAGGAGATGGCCGACTCGGGCGTCATCGACAAGACGGCGCTTGTCTTCGGCCAGATGGACGAGCCCCCGGGCACCCGTCTGCGCGTGGCCCTGGCCGGTCTGACCATGGCGGAGTACTTCCGCGATGTGCAGAACCAGGACGTGCTGTTCTTCATCGACAACATCTTCCGCTTCACGCAGGCCGGTTCCGAGGTCTCTACCCTGCTCGGCCGCATGCCCTCCGCGGTGGGCTACCAGCCGAACCTGGCCGACGAGATGGGTCTCCTCCAGGAGCGCATCACCTCGACCCGCGGTCACTCGATCACCTCGATGCAGGCGATCTACGTCCCCGCGGACGACCTGACCGACCCGGCCCCGGCCACCACCTTCGCCCACCTCGACGCGACGACGGTTCTCTCCCGTCCGATCTCCGAGAAGGGCATCTACCCGGCCGTGGACCCGCTGGACTCCACGTCCCGCATCCTGGACCCGCGGTACATCGCGGCGGACCACTACAACACCGCGATGCGCGTCAAGACGGTCCTGCAGAAGTACAAGGACCTTCAGGACATCATCGCGATCCTCGGTATCGACGAGCTGGGCGAGGAGGACAAGCTCACCGTCCACCGTGCCCGTCGTGTGGAGCGCTTCCTGTCCCAGAACACCCACGTCGCCAAGCAGTTCACCGGCGTCGACGGGTCGGACGTCCCGCTGGACGAGTCGATCGTGGCCTTCAACGCGATCATCGACGGCGAGTACGACCACTTCCCGGAGCAGGCGTTCTTCCTCTGCGGTGGTATCGAGGACCTGAAGGCCAACGCGAAGGAGCTGGGCGTCTCCTGACCCCCTGCTTCACCTGAGGGGGTGGGGCGTGTCCCACCCCCTCTTTCACGCCTACTAGAATTGAACCCACACCCGGCACGACCGCCGGGTGGTGACCCGAGGAGCCCACCTTGGCTGCTGAGCTGCATGTCGAGCTCGTCGCCGCGGACCGCCAGGTCTGGTCCGGCGAGGCCACCCTGGTCGTCGCGCGCACCACGTCCGGCGACATCGGCGTCATGCCCGGCCACCAGCCGCTGCTCGGTGTGCTGGAGTCGGGCCCGGTGACCATTCGTACGAGCGATGGTGGAACGGTCGTCGCCGCGGTGCACGGCGGTTTCATCTCGTTCGCGGACAACAAGCT
Source organism: Streptomyces sp. NPDC050549 (assembly GCF_040655035.1). Classification (NCBI taxonomy): domain Bacteria; kingdom Bacillati; phylum Actinomycetota; class Actinomycetes; order Kitasatosporales; family Streptomycetaceae; genus Streptomyces; species Streptomyces sp. NPDC050549. Next base: position 85,569 of record NZ_JBFAJD010000030.1, on the reverse strand, counting down.
GTCGCTGCTCGCCGAGATCGCCGAGCTCTCGGACGAGATCGACGTCCAGCGCGTGGAGCGCGAGCTGGAGCAGGCGAAGGCGGAGGGCGATGCCTCCGCCGAGCGTCGTGCGGACGTCCGACTGCGTGCGGTGGCGACCAACTGAAACCTGGCGCACCACGCGATGACGTGACTCAGCCGCGGCTGGGACCGGAGGAATCCGGACCCAGCCGCGGCTGAGGCGAATGTGGGTGTTTTTTCCGTTCCGTTACTTGTTTTGCCTAGGAGACGAGGAGGTCGGTGTCGATGGTCCTCGCTCTGACTGTGTGCGGAATCGCTGTCGCCCTTGTGGTGGTGGGGCTGTTCGTCTTCGGCCTGCGCCGCAGACTCATCCAGCGCTCCGGCGGCACCTTCGACTGTTCGCTCCGCTGGGACGTGTCGGAGAAACCCGATACCAACGGCAAGGGCTGGAGCTACGGCGTCGCCCGCTACAACGGCGACCGCATCGAGTGGTACCGCGTCTTCTCCTACGCCTATCGCCCGCGTCGCACCCTGGAACGCTCGGCGATCGAGGTGGCCGGCCGCCGTCTCCCCGAGGGCGAGGAGGAGCTGGCGCTGCTCTCCGACGCGATCGTGCTGACCTGTCTGCACCGGGGCACTCGTCTCGAACTGGCCATGAGCGAGGACGCGTTGACGGGTTTCCTGGCGTGGCTGGAAGCGGCACCCCCCGGCCAGCGGGTCAACGTGGCCTGATCGGACACACCGGGTTGGGTACGTCGGCCTGGCTGACGACCACCGCGTGGGGCGGGGAGCCGAGTGTCACGGTGACGTCCACCGGACAGGCGGATATGAGAGCGGCGGCAGCCGCCGTGGCAAGGGCGCCGGCCGGCGCGGCCCAGGAGTGGACGGGCCTCTTGCTGGTGCGGGACGTGGTGGTCCTGGGCTTCATGGTTTCCCCCGTAGTGCGGTGTTCCGCTTGCTGTTGTAGGACCAAGATGCCCAGGCCAGTGGCTTCCTACGGGCGCCAACCGGCCTCCGCCCAGGGCCGAAGGGCCCTCCAAGGTGCACGCTGGGGGCGCGCGCCGCATACAACGCGCCCTTCGCGACAAGGCCCTACGCAACGCGCCGCGGACAGACCGGAGAGGTCTGCCCGCGGCGGCGTACTGAGCAGCGTGGGGATCAGCTCAGCCCGCTGTTGATGGCGCTCACCAGCTCACCGTTGCTGGTGTCGCCGCTGAACTCCCAGAAGAACGCGCCGCCGAGACCCTGGGTCTTGGCCCAGCTCATCTTTCCGGCGATGGTGCTCGGGGTGTCGTAGGACCACCAGTTGGTGCCGCAGTGGGCGTACGCGGTGCCCGCGATGGTGCCGGTGACCGGGCAGGACGTCTTGAGGACCTTGTAGTCCTCGATGCCCGGCTCGTAGGTGCCGGTCGCCGGGCCGGTGGCCGTGCCGCCCGGGGCGTCCTGGGTGACGCCGGTCCAGCCTCTGCCGTAGAAGCCGATGCCGAGCAGCAGCTTGCTCGACGGGACCCCCTTCGCCTTGAACTTGGCGATCGCGTCGGCCGAGGTGAAGCCGGGCGTCGGGATGCCGGTGTACGAGGTGAGGGGGGAGTGCGGGGCGGTCGGGCCGGTGGCGGTGGCGCCGAAGGAACCGAAGAAGTCGTACGTCATCACGTTGTACCAGTCGACGTACTGGGCCGCGCCCGCGTAGTCCGCCGCGTCGATCTTGCCGCCGGAGGTCGCGTCGGCGGTGACGGCGGAGGTGACCAGGTTGCTGGAACCGAACTTGGCGCGCAGCGCCGCCATCAGGTTCTTGTAGGCCGCGGCGCCGCTGGTGTCGCAGGAGAGACCGCAGGCGTTCGGGTACTCCCAGTCGATGTCGATGCCGTCGAAGATGTCGGCCCAGCGCGGGTCCTCGACCAGGTTGTAGCACGAGTCGGCGAACGCGGTCGGGTTGGCCGCGGCCTGGCCGAAGCCGCCGGACCAGGTCCAGCCGCCGAAGGACCACAGGATCTTGATGTTCGGGTACTTGGCCTTCAGCTCGCGCAGCTGGTTGAAGTTGCCGGCGATCGGCTGGTCCCAGGTGTCGGCGACACCGCTGACCGACTGGTCGGCGGTGAACGTCTTCTGGTAGTCGGCGTAGGCGTCACCGATCGCGCACTGGCCGTTGGTGACGTTGCCGAAGGCGTAGTTGATGTGCGTGATCTTCGCGGCGGAGCCGGAGGTCACCAGGTTCTTGACCTGGTAGTTGCGCACGTAGGTGTCCCACTCGGTGAGGTACCCGAGCTTGACCTTGGAGCCGGTGGTCGGGGGAGTGGTCGTACCGCCCGTGGTGTGCACGGCGACCGCGCCGCTGACCGGCCCTGTCTGGTCGGCGGTGTCCCGGGCCTGCACGGTGTACGAGTAGTCGGTGCCGGCGGTCAGGCCGGTGTTCGTGTACGACGTGGTCGTGACCGTGGCGACCTTGGTGCCGTCGCGCAGCACGTCGTAGTTCTTGATGCCCTTGTCGTCGGTGGCCGCGCTCCAGGAGAGGTTCACCGAGGTGTCGGTGATGCCGGAGGCGGTGGGGGTGCCGGGCGCGGAGGGGGCCGCGTCACCAGGGACCGTGCTGCCGCCGTCACAACTGCCGCCGTTCAGGAGGCAGTTGGAGGGTGCGCCGGAGCCGGCTCCGTTGAAGCCGAAGGAGACGGAGGCGCCCGCGGCGATGGTGCCGTTGTACGACTTGTTCTTCGCGGTCCAGTGGTTGCCGGAGTTGGTGACGTCCGCGTCCCAGGCCGAGGTGACGGACGTACCGGAGGGGAAGTCCCACTCGACCGTCCACGAAGTGATCGCGCTGGTACCGGTGTTCTTGACGGTCCACTGACCGCCGAAGCCGGTACCCCAGTCGCTGGACTTGGTGAACGTGGCGGTGGCGGTCGATGCGGCCTGGGCCGGGGCCGCCAGACCGACGAGAGCCGCGAGCGGAAGCAGCAGGGTCGCGAACCCGGCAACTGCTCGATGTCTGAAGCGCATTGAGCGCCTCCTCGGGGTGTCGGGGATGTCGGGGCGCGACTGAGCCTTCGCACCCACAGTGCCGCGAGAATAGAAAGGTCTGGACCACGGGTCAATAGGTCTGGACCACTTTGCTTCCGTGTGCTAGATCCCCAACTCCTCGGCCAGTAACGCCGCTTGCCCGGTTCCGCAGCTCCAACTTCGCCGTCCCACAGGACGCACGCGCCACACGCCTGCTTCCCGTGGGCGGCGCTACGCGTCGTCGGGATCCACGAGCCGATCGCGCCGACCTGTCCGATCCGGCCCGAGAAGGCCCCGGTCACCGTTGCCATCCGCACGGCAGAGCGCCGTACGCTGACCGGATGAGTGACAGGACCCGCGTCGGAGCGGTGCTGGTGGTGGACGACGATCCGGCCATCCGCCGGTCGCTGGAGCGCGGGCTGCGGCTGAGTGGCTTCCGGGTGCGGACGGCGGACGACGGGCGTGAGGCGCTGGACGCGGTCCAGGAGGCGCCGCCCGACGTCCTCGTCCTCGATGTGTCGATGCCCGGAATGAGCGGCATCGAGGTGTGCACACGGTTGCGTGACGACGGCCGGGATCTCCCCGTGCTGATGCTCTCGGCACTCGACGAGACCGCCGACCGCATCGCCGGGCTCCAGGCGGGCGGGGACGACTATCTGGTCAAGCCGTTCGCCCTGCAGGAACTGGTGCTGCGGCTGCGTGCCCTGCTGCGGCGCCGTCCGCCGGCGGGAGAGGCGCTGCGGGTGGCGGGACTGGTGATCGACCCGGCGGCCCGTACGGCACTGCGCGACGGACGGCCGCTGGAGCTGACCCGGCGCGAGTTCGAACTCCTCGAGGTGCTCGCCCGCAACGCCGGGCTGGTCCTCACCCGCGACCAGCTCCTGGAACGGGTCTGGGGCTACGACTTCGACGTACGCACGGACGCCGTCGACACGTTCGTCAGCTACCTGCGCCGCAAGCTGGAGGCGGACGGGCAGTCGCGGCTGGTGCACACCGTGCGCGGGGTGGGTTTCGTGCTGCGGGACGGACCGTCATGAGGCTGTCGACCCGGATCGGCCTCGCGGTCGGTCTGACCGTACCGCTGCTGGTGCTGGCCTCCGGCTGGCTTCTGCTGCGGCTGGTCGACCGCGACCTGCGCAACGCCGAGGACGACCATCTGCTCGCCCGGGCCACGGCCGTGACCCCGGACGCCCGTGCCCTGTTGCGCGTCTCCGCCGCCGACCGGCCCAAGGCGGCCGACACCCGGGAGCGGCGGCTGTTCAGCGCGGCCCTCGATGTCGGCGTACGGGTCGTCGGGCCCGACGCCACCTTGACCGACGGACCGCAGCCGGCCGCCGACGTCCCGCTGCCGAAGGGGACTTCGGGACGACCGGTCACCGTCCGCTCCGGCGGCACCAGTTGGCGCGCGCTGTCGGTGCAGGTCACCACCGTGCGCGGCTCGGGCACGCTGTGGGTCTTCTCGCCCAACGCGGCCGACCAGGCCCAACTCCGCCTTGTCCGGCGGCGGGTGGCCGTGACCTCCCTGCTCGCGGCACCGCTGTCCGGCCTGCTCGCCTGGGGCATCGCCACCGGCGCGACCGGCCCCCTGCGCCGCCTCGGCCGCCGAACCGCCGGACTCGACCCGCGCACCAGCGCCGCCCGGCCGCCCGACGAACCGACCGGCGTCACCGAGGTCGACGAACTCGCGGCCACCCTCCGCACGGTCCTCGCCCGCTACGACGAACAGGCCGCCCGCACCGCCGAGGCACTCGACACGGCCCGGTCCTTCTCGGCCGCGGCCTCCCACGAACTCCGCACGCCGCTCATGAGTATGGGCACCAACCTCGACATCCTCGTCGGCCACCCCGACCTGCCCGAACCGGACCGCGCGGAGGTCCTGGCCGACCTGTGCGGTGAACACGCCCGCCTGCTGGGCCTGTTGGTGATGTTGCGGGAGTTGGGCCGCGGGGACCTGGTGGAGGCGGAGGCCTTCCGGACCGTGGACGTGACGGAGGCGGCGGACGCGTCGGTGTCGGAGGCCCGGCGGCGGGCTCCCGACGCGCGCATCAGCCTGGACGCGGCACCCGGGCTCACGGTCCACGGCTGGGAGCCCGGCATCCGGCTCCTCCTCGACAACCTGGTGGCCAACGCGCTGGCGCACGGGCGGGACGCGCGGGGCCGGGCGACGGTGGCGGTAGGGGTGCGGCGGGCGGGGGAACAGGTCGTGATCACGGTCGACGACCAGGGCCCCGGCGTGCCCCCGGAGGCCCGCACCCGCGTCTTCGAGCGCTTCCGGCGCGGTCCCGGCAGCTCGGGCTCCGGGCTCGGCCTGACGCTGGTGGCCCAGCAGGCGGCCCTGCACCGGGGAAGCGTCACGGTGACGGAGTGCCCGTCCGGCGTGGGCGCCCGCTTCGAGGTGCGGCTGCCGTCGACCGGCGGAGACCTGCCGGGCCGCCGCGACTGGCTGATCGGCACAGCCGGGACAAACCGGTCACAGACTTTCCCCAAAGAAGGTTCCTAGCCTCCGAGGCGTCGGACGGCCGACGGGACCGTCCGGGAACGGAGAAGGACATGCACGCACGGGGAAGGCGCCTGTTCGTGGGGCTCGCCGCGGCGGCCCTGCTGGTGGGCGGTACCACGGCGGCCACGGCCGCCAGCACCCCCGCGCCGACACCGACCGGTGACGGCGCCCGGGCGCTCTGCAAGCGGCTGCCGAAGCTCGACAACCGGATCGACCGCGCGCTGACGCGCCTGAACGCCGGGGTCGGCACCCGCGGTTCGATCGCCCGCCTGCAGAAGCGTGTGGACAACGCCAAGTCGGCCGGCGACGACGCGATCGTCACGTATCTCCAGGACCGGCTGGACTTCCGCACGTCCCTGGTGCCGGCGCTCCAGCAGCGGCAGAAGGACCTGACCGACGTGAAGACGTGGTGCCAGGACAACGACCAGGGCGCGAGCTGATGCGCCTGAAGACCGCGGCGGTCGCGACCGCCCTCCTCGCGGGGCTCACGGCAGGCTGCGCGGGTCGGGGGGACACGGCGGACACGTCCCCCGCGGGCACTCCTTCGGCCACCCCCTCCGGGTACACGCAGATGGAGCAGAAGGTGGCCGCGGCCGAGTCGGCGCTCACGCAGGCCGACAAGGACGCGGCCCAGGACACGAACCGCTAGCGCTCACCGCCGGGCACCCACAACACGTCCCCGACCTCCTTGTTGGCGGTGCGGGCCAGGATGAAGAGGAGGTCCGACAGGCGGTTCAGGTAGGTCGCGGTGAGGGGGTTCATCACCTCACCGTGGACCTCCAGGGCCGCCCACGTCGACCGCTCGGCCCGTCGTACGACCGTGCACGCCTGGTGGAGGAGGGCCGCGCCCGGCGTGCCGCCCGGGAGGATGAAGGAACGGAGCTTCTCCAACCGCTCGTTGAAGTGGTCGCAGTCCGCCTCCAGCTTGTCGATGTAGAACTGCTCGACCCGCAGCGGCGGGAACTCGGGCTTCTCCACCACCGGTGTCGACAGGTCCGCACCCACGTCGAAGAGGTCGTTCTGGACGCGGACGAGGACCTTCACGATCTCCTCGTCCAGGCCGCCCAGCGCGATCGCGGTGCCGATCGCCGCGTTCGCTTCGTTGGCGTCGGCGTACGCCGAGATCCGGACGTCCGTCTTGGCGACCCGGCTCATGTCGCCGAGGGCGGTGGTGCCCTGGTCGCCGGTCCTGGTGTAGATGCGCGTCAGATTGACCATACGGCCAGCGTAGTCAGGGCCGGGCGGCGCTCAACTAGGCCGTACGGGCGGTCGAATGACCCGCGCCGGTGTGATGTCCGTCAGATGAGACGTGACGCGCGTTACTTACCGGTCACACAGCGCCGCACCTTCGCTAGTGTCCGCCGAGAGGCATACGGATACACGCTGTAAGCGTTTCAAAGGGGAGTCGCACAGTGGCACGGAAGCTTGCCGTCATCGGCGCCGGACTCATGGGTTCCGGTATCGCCCAGGTCTCCGCGCAGGCGGGCTGGGACGTCGTCCTGCGCGATGTCACCGACGAAGCCCTCAAGCGTGGCACCGACGGCATCAAGGCCTCGTACGACAAGTTCGTGAGCAAGGGGAAGCTGGAGGCGCACGACGCCGACGCGGCCCTGGGACGGATCACGGCGACCACCGATCTCGACGCGGTCGGCGACGCGGACATCGTCGTCGAAGCCGTCTTCGAGAAGCTCGAAGTCAAGCACGAGATCTTCCGCGCGCTGGACAAGATCGTGCGCGAGGACGCCGTCCTCGCCTCCAACACCTCCGCCATCCCGATCACGAAGATCGCGGCCGTGACGGAGCGTCCGGAGCGCGTCGTCGGCACGCACTTCTTCTCGCCGGTGCCGATGATGCAGCTGTGCGAACTCGTGCGCGGCTACAAGACGAGCGACGAAACCCTCGCCACCGCGCGGGAGTTCGCCGAATCCGTCGGCAAGACCTGCATCGTCGTCAACCGTGACGTGGCCGGCTTCGTGACGACCCGTCTCATCTCGGCGCTCGTCGTCGAGGCGGCGAAGCTGTACGAATCGGGTGTCGCCACCGCCGAGGACATCGACCTCGCCTGCAAGCTGGGCTTCGGTCACGCGATGGGCCCGCTGGCCACCGCGGACCTCACCGGCGTCGACATCCTGCTCCACGCGACCAGCAACATCTACACCGAGTCACAGGACGAGAAGTTCGCCCCGCCGGAGCTGATGCGCCGAATGGTGGACGCCGGTGACATCGGCCGCAAGAGCGGGCAGGGCTTCTACAAGCACTGAAACCGCACACGCCCCTGCGGCATCACACCCAGGGGTGAATTCGGTATCGGTTCGCTCACAGACGGCAACCTCTCGGCACTTCATGCAGTCAGAGGTTGCATCACCCACATCACGGAGTACGCCACCGCACTCACGGGGAGCGCATATGTACATCAGGGGCGACCACGTCGAGCTGGTCGTCGGGGGCCGCCTCGACGTCCGCAGCGCGGCGGACGCCCGTACGGTCCTGCACTCGGCCGTCGACGACGGAGCCGGCGATCTGGTGCTCGACCTGTCCGAGCTCGACTCCTGGGACGCCACCGGCCTCGGCGTCATCATGGGAGCCCATCGACGGGCCGGCCGCTGCGGCCGACGCCTGGTGCTGCGCGGTGTACCGCCGCAGATGCAGCGCCTGCTCGTGGCCACCCGGCTGCACCGCATCCTCGCCATCGAGGGCGGCATCGGGGCGGAGTGCCTGCCCCGGGTGTGACCAGTTTTGAAAGTGTGTCACTTCCACCGAAAGTGGCACACTTTTTCAAAGAGGCCCGGTCGGACGCCCGCGAAACACCCGACGCGCACAATCCTCATGAGACTGTGACGTCTCGGACGGCGCGGTACCCCGGGCTGTCGTAGATACTGTGCGAAGGTTTAGGGTTCGGTCGCCCGCTGTGTGACAACCCTTCGAGCGGGCCCGGACCAGAAGCGACAGCGCGGTGTGCAGCAAGGCCGGGAGGGGCCTGGGTCCTGTCGACCCGCACACGACGCTTTTGGGGGGCTTGGACCTATGGACCCGATCAACCGGGAACCCGAGGAGTACGGCCAGGACGGCGACAACACGTCGTCGCGCCAGCGCCAGCCCCGGGAACCCCTCACACCCGACTTCGGCCAGCACACACCCGCACTCGCCCGCACCGTGCAGCTGGTCACCGGTGACTTCCTGCTCACCGTCAACCCCGTCGACGGCAGCGAGATCGAGGCCTGCCCGCCCGGTCGGCGGCCCGGCCTGCCTGCCAAGCTCACCGCCGCCGAGCGCGCCGAGACCGCCCGCGCGGCCAAACCGCCCGCCCCGCCCGGCCTGAACCGGCCCGCACTCCCGCTCCTGGAACGCCAGGAGGAGCGCGAGCGCCTCGTACGACTGCTCGCCCGCGGCCGTTCCGTACGCCTCACCGGCCCCTCGGGCTCGGGCCGCAGCAGCCTCCTCGACCTCGTCGCCGAGGACTGCCTCGACCTCGCCCCCGACGGCGTGATCCGCCTCACCGGCTTCCACCGCACCGCCACCGACCTCCTCCACGACCTCTTCTACGCCGTCTACGACGCCCCCCTGCACCGGCCCGCCCGGGACGAACTGCTCGCCCTGGTGCGGGAGATCGGCGCGGTCGTCGTCCTCGACGACATCGAGTTCGGCGGCGCCGCCCTGGAGGAACTCCTCGACGCGACCCCCGAGTGCGCCTTCCTGGTCGCCGCGACCCCCGAGATCCCCGCACCGGCCGCCGACTCCGTCATCGAGGAGGTCTTCCTCGGCGGCCTGCAGCGGGCCGGTGCCGTGGAGGTCCTGGAGCACGCCGTGGGCCGCGTCCTCACCGAGGAGGAGGCGAACTGGGCGGGCGACCTCTACTTCGAGTCCGAGGGCCTGCCCCTGCGCTTCGTCCAGGCCGGCGCCCTGCTCCGGCAGCGCGACGAACTGCGCATCGGCACCAGCGCCGTGGAGGAGTTCGGCGTCTTCCAGGACATGGTCCCGGCCGACGCGCCCCCCATCACGACCCTCGACTCCGACGGGGACGACGCCGTACCCCTGCCGTCCCTCGGCGAGGCAGCCGCGCCAGCCCCGCTGCTCGCCTCCCGGCTCAGCGCCTCGGCCCGCGCCACCCTGCGCTTCGCCGTCGCGCTCGGCGGCGAGGTGCCGCACCAGGCCCACCTGCCCGCCCTCGTCGGCGACACCCACGCGGACGCCGCCCTCGGCGAACTCGCGGCCTGCGGACTGGTCTCCCCGGTCGGCTCCCGCTACCGGCTCGCCGCCGGCGTACAGACCCAGCTGGAGGCCGCCGGATACGGCGACGAGATCGAGGCCAGCGCCCTCATCGCCGGGCTGCACTACTCCTGGTGGGCCGGACATCCCTCGGTCACTCCCGAGCGGGTGTGCGCCGAGGCGGACGCGCTGCTCGCCGCCCTCACCGTCCTCGTACCGACGACGACCCCGCCCGGCGAGGGCGAGGAGAGCGCCACCGTCGAACTGGCCCGCACGGCGGCCCCCGCGTTCGCCGCCGGACTCCACTGGAGCGCCTGGGAACGGGCGCTGCGCTCCGGCGCCGAGGCCGCCCAGCTCGCCGGCAACGCGAGTGAACAGGCCTACTTCCAGCACGAGTTGGGCGTCCTCGCGCTCTGTGAGGGCGACCTCGACCGGGCCCGGGCCGAACTGGCGTCCTCCATCGGCCTGCGCGAAGCCGCCGACAAGCGCGGCACCGTCGCGGGCCGGCGCGCCCTCGCCCTGGTCGCCGACCGCTCCGGCATCACCATCGGCCTCGGCGCCGCGGCCGGCGAGGAAGTGCCCGACGCCCGCTACGAGGAGTCCGCCTCGCCGCCCGGCGGGACACCGACGCCCTTCCCGCCGCTCCAGCCCCCCGGCGACACCTACACCCTCGTCGCCCACCAGGCCTCGTCCACCCCGACGCCCCACAACAAGGCCCGCGGCGGCCTGCGCGGCTACGCCCGGCGCAACCTCGTCGCGGCCGGCGCGGGCGCGCTGCTCGCCGCCGTCCTCGGCACCGTCGTGACCCTCGGCGCCACGTCCAACAACAACGCCGACAACCCGTCCGACAAGGTCGGCGTCAACCCGTCCGCCAGCCAGGGCAACTCCGACGACAGCCTCGGTGCCGACCCGGCGAAGAAGGGCGACAACGGCGACACCGGCACGGCCTCGAGCCGTCCGACCGACCCGGGCCCCGACGGCACCTACGGCACATCGGACGACCCGACCCCGCTGTCGAGCAGCACGCCTTCGGGCAAGCCGAGCGGGACGAGCGGGACGAAGCCGCCGACACCGTCCAGGTCCCCGTCGCATTCGCCGAGTTCGACGCCGTCGCATTCGGCGTCTCCTTCACAGACACCGTCGAGCACTCCCTCTGAGTCCGTGACACCTACACCGACGCCCACGCCGTCGAGCACCCCGTCCACGGGAACCTCGGCGAGCGGCATCGCCTCCTCAAGTGCCCCCGTCGACACGACCAGTTCCGCCGCCCCCGCGAGCAGTGCCGCCTCGGGGACCGTGATCTGACCCTCCGTACGATGCCGAAAGGGCCGGCTCCGATGATCGGAACCGGCCCTTTTCGGCGTAGTGGAATCGGTGTCGGTCAGAACAGGCGGAGCTTGTCGTCCTCGATGCCGCGCAGGGCGTTGTAGTCCAGGACCGCGCAGCCGATGCCGCGGTCGGTGGCGAGGACACGGGCCTGCGGTTTGATCTCCTGGGCGGCGAAGATGCCACGCACCGGGGCGAGATGCGGATCGCGGTTCAACAGCTCAAGGTAGCGCGTGAGTTGCTCCACCCCGTCGATCTCGCCGCGCCGCTTGATCTCGACCGCGACGGTCTGGCCCTCGCCGTCCCGGCACAGGATGTCGACCGGTCCGATGGCCGTCATGTACTCGCGGCGGATGAGGGTGTAGCCGTCGCCGAGGGTGTCGATGCGGTCGGCCAGCAACTCCTGGAGGTGCGCTTCCACGCCGTCCTTGATCAGGCCGGGGTCCACGCCGAGTTCGTGCGAGGAGTCGTGGAGGATCTCCTCCATCGTGATGATGAGCTTCTCGCCCGCCTTGTTGATGACGGTCCAGACGCCCTCGTCGTCCCCGGAACCCTCCTTCAGCGTGCAGGGCGGCGACATCCAGTTGAGGGGCTTGTAGGCCCGGTCGTCCGCGTGGATCGAGACGCTGCCGTCCGCCTTCACCAGGATCAGACGGGGGGCGGAGGGGAGGTGGGCGGTGAGCCGGCCCGCGTAGTCCACGGAACACCGGGCAATGACGAGACGCATGGTCGGCAACGCTACTCGACGGGCGTGGGTGCACGCGATTCGCCCTGGAAGACCCGTGACGCCCCTTGTTCATTCATGGCCGATTGTGGGCCTATTGAGAGTTCCCTATGAGCGCATTCTCCTGGTGCCGCCACCTTCCGTTGCCTACCGTATAAACGGGAGGTCGCGAGGCGTGTACGCAGCGTGTTCGTAATCGCGGACTCCCTTATCTGTCCGGCAACCCCCGCGTGTTGGGGGTGCGAGAGGAGAACCCATGTCGCTCGACGTCTCACCGGCCCTACTCGAAAAGGCCGAGCGAGGCGAGGTCGACGAAGCTGAATTCGTCGACTGCGTCCGGACCTCCCTGCCTTACGCATGGGAGATGATCAGCTCCCTGGTGGCTCAGCTGAAGGTCGACGGCGGTGCGTTCGCCGACAACCAGACGCCGCCGCCGGACGAGCAGGCACGCGGTCAGTTGCTGCGTGCGCTCGCGAGTGACGCGATACGCGGCGCGCTGCAGCGGCACTTCGGTGTGCGGCTGGCCTTCCAGAACTGCCACCGGGTGGCGGTGTTCCCGTTGGACGGCTCGGTCGACGACACGCTGGCTCGCTTCACCTCGGTGCGCAGCCAACTTCTGAACCAGTCCCCGGAGTTCAGGGACTGCTGACGAGGCGATGCGCATTGCTTGCCGCTCCGTACGCGGGAGGTGCTTTCTGTACTGGGGCGGCAAGCTCCCGCAGGTTGCTCAGCCGAGGTGCGGGAGCACCTCGGCACCCAGCCGCCGTACGTTCTCCTCGGTCGACGCCAGGTCCCCGGAGCCCTCGACGAGCAGCGCGAAGCGGGAGATGCCGGTCCGCTCCGAGGTCGCCGCGAGCCGGTCGACGCACAGCCGCGGGGTGCCCACCGGGTGCAGCCCGCAGAGAAGTTCGGTGTACGCCAGCGGGTCGCGCATGCGGCGCTCGCGGTCGTCCACGGTGACATGGGCGTCCAGCCCCTGCTTCAGCCAGCCCGGCATCGCCTTCACGAGCGCTTCCACGGCGTCGGCACGCCTGTCCGCGATCTGGCAGACCCCGGCCGACACATGGGCCGCGCCCCGGATCTCCTCCGTCGGCCGCCCGGCCGCCCGCGCCAACTGCCGCCACAGGGCGACCATCTCGGCCTTCTCCTCGTCCCCGACATGCATGCCGAGCAGCATCGGCAGGCCCCGCTCGGCCGCCAGCCGAACGCTCGCGGGCGAGGTGCAGGCGACGACGACCTCGGGGCCGGGCGCGTCCGACAGTGCCTCCGACGGCCTTGGTACGACGGGGACTTCACGGAACGCGTAGCGGTCACCGGTGCCGGCGACCGACGGTTCGCGCAGCCAGCTCATCAACAGATCCAGTGATTCGGGGAACCCCTGTTCGTACGCGGCGAGGCCCGCGCCGAACACCTCCAGGTCGACCCACGGCCCGCCGCGCCCCACGCCCAGGGAGAAGCGCCCCCCGCTCGTCACATGCAGCAGCGCGGCCTGCTCGCCCAGGGCGACCGGATGGACGGTGGGCAGCACACTGACCGCGGTGCCGACGCGGATGCGCTGGGTACGGCCCAGCAGTAAGGCGGCCAGGGTGACCGCGGACGGGCAGGTGCCGTAGGGCACGAAGTGGTGTTCGGCCAGCCAGGCCGTGTCGAGACCGGCTTCTTCGGCGAGCTCCACCGAGCGGACCGCGCGGTGCAGCGCCTCCCCCTGGCCCTGCCCCGGGAACTGGGCCGCCAACACAAAACTTCCGACGCGCATGGTTCTTCCTGCTTCCTCGGCTCCGACACGGAGCTCCCCCACCGGGCATAACCGTCCGACACGTGCCTAGGGCACGGCCTCGCGGAGAGATTTGCGGATTGTCTGCAGAACGTGCGGCCCTGAGGGGGACTTATGTGGGTTGGTGCCCTTCGCATACCCCTGCGTGGGGCACGTACGCTGGACACAGCCCGTGCCTCCTGTATAGCCCCGTGAGGTGTTCTGTGTCCCCGCGTCGCAATCGACCCAAGGAGTCCGGTCTCTCCGGCCAGAGTGCCGACGAGGAACGCTCGGGCCGCTACGGCGGCTGGCAGTCCACGGAGCACTGGCAGGGCGAGGAGTGGAGCGTGCGCCATGTCGCCGGGGCCAGCGCCGAGGGCAAGACGTACCGCTGCCCCGGCTGCGACCAGCAGATTCCCTCCGGTGTCCCGCATGTCGTGGCCTGGCCGGAGCACGCGGGCGTCGACGACCGCCGGCACTGGCACAAGGCGTGCTGGAACGCGAAGGACCGCCGCACCACAAGGGTGCAGCGGTCCAGGAACGCGCCGAAGTTCTAGTAAGTGGTACTGGTCACACGTCCCGCTTCTCCAGCAGTGCGACGGCGCCCGCGAACGCGACGGCCGTCACCCCCACGATGATCCACAGCGGATCCCAGCCCGAAGGGCCGGACTCGCTGAGGGAGTTGGAGTAGAAGACGCTCAGCTGGTTCGGGATCGAGTACTCGAACAGCGCCTGCCGCACGTTCTCCAGGGACTGCGAGAACATGAACAGGGCGACGACCAGCGGGGCGAGCACGGCGCCGATCATGATGGTGATCGCGCCCGCGGAGTGCCGGATGATCGAGCCGACGATCAGCGAGAGCAGCCCGAGCAGCGCGACGTAGAGCGAGACCCCGACGGTCCCCTTCAGCCACTCGCCGGCGGACGGGTCCTTGGCACCGTTGTCCTTCAGCAGCGAGGCGTCCACGAAGGCGACGAACGACGTGGCCACCAGCGTCACCACGAACGCGACCGCGAAGAACACGATCGCCTTCGCCGCGAGCACGCGGGCCCGGCTCGGGCACGCCGTCATCGTCGTGCGGATCATGCCGGTGCCGTACTCGGAGGCCGTGGTCAGCACGCCGAGCGTGATGATGCACATGAGCCCGAGCAGCAGTCCGAAGAAGCCCAGGGAGAGCGGGTTCTCGCCATTCATCTCGGACGAGGAGTTGCTGACCACGACGGCGGCGAGCAGCCCGATGCCGAGCACCAGGACCACGAACACCCCGAGCGTCCAGATCGTCGAGCGCACCGACTTGATCTTCGTCCACTCGGAGGCCAGCGCATGCCCGAGATGCGTCCGCACCACGGGGATCGGCGAGGTGTACCCGCCGTACGAAGGACCGGCCGCCGCCCGCCAGTCGGGCACGGCTGCCTGCGGCGTCGGAAGCTGGGGCGTACTCATCGGGCGTCCTCGGGCTTGGTCGGGTCGGCGGCGGGGGCGGGGGAGGGCTCGGTGGAGGCGGGAGCGGCCGCAGCCGCGTCCACAGCCGGGGCGGCCGGAGCGGGGGCGGCGGCCGGGGCCTGAACCGCCGACGCACCCTGAGCCGGAGCCTGGGGCGGCTGTGGCGGCGCCTGCGGGGCCACGGGGGCCGGAGCCCCGTAGGGGCCCGGCGCACCCCCGCCGGGCGCCGCAGGAGCGGCATACGGGTTTGGCGCGCCGTAAGGATTCGCCGGCGGCTGCCCCATCGCGAACGGCTGCCCGCCCTGCGCCGGAGACGGCGGCGCGTACCAGCCCGGCTGGCCCTGCCCCGGCACCGGCATCGGCGGCTGCGCGCCCGGCGGCAGCGGCTGCATCAGACCGGCCTTCTGGTCGATCGTCGAGCGGTAGTCGACCGCGCCCTGCGTCATCCGCATGTACGCCTCCTCCAGCGAGGCCTGATGCGGGGACAGCTCCCACAGCCGTACGTCCGAGTCGTGCGCGATGTCGCTGATGCGGGGCAGCGGCAGCCCCGTGACACGCAGCCCGCCGTCCTGCTCGGGCAGCACATGGCCGCCCGCCTCGGTCAGTGCGGAGGTCAGCTTCTCGCGCAACTGGGGCTCGGTGTCCGGGGTGCGTACGCGCGCGAAGTCGGCGGAGTTGGCCGAGATGAAGTCCCGCACGCTCATGTCCGAGAGCAGCTGTCCGCGCCCGATCACGATCAGATGGTCCGCCGTCAGCGCCATCTCGCTCATCAGGTGCGAGGAGACGAAGACGGTACGGCCCTCCGCCGCGAGCGCCTTCATCAGGTTCCGCACCCAGAGGATGCCCTCGGGGTCGAGCCCGTTGACCGGCTCGTCGAAGAGCAGCACCTGCGGGTCGCCGAGCAGCGCGGCGGCGATGCCGAGCCGCTGGCCCATGCCGAGCGAGAAGCCCTTGGAGCGCTTTCTCACCACGTCCTGGAGGCCAACCACGCCGAGCACCTCGTCCACCCGCCGGGCCGGGATGCCCGAGAGCTGGGCCAGGCTCAGCAGATGGCTGCGGGCGCTCCGGCCGCCGTGGACGGCCTTGGCGTCGAGCAGGGCGCCGACCTGTCTGGGGGCGTTCGGCAGCTTGCGGTAGGGGAAGCCGCCGATCGTCACCTGTCCCGACGTGGGGTTGTCCAGGCCGAGGATCATGCGCATCGTCGTCGACTTGCCCGAGCCGTTGGGCCCGAGGAAACCGGTGACGGCACCGGGCCGCACCTGGAAGGAAAGGTTGTACACGGCGGTCTTGTCGCCGTAGTGCTTGGTCAGGCCGACAGCCTCGATCATGCTCCGCACCCATCGAAAGGATCAGGACAGCAGGGCACACGCCCCCGTAAGGGTTAGGAGGATATCGGGGCGCTGACGGTTCCGCTCAAGAGAAAGTAAAGCCGTGGCCGTGGCTGTGCCCCCGACTACGCGTCCCGCCGCTTCAACAGCACGTAGGCGCCGAGCAGCGCCGCCGCCACCCACAGCGCCATGATTGCGAACCCGCCCCAGGGCCCGTACGGCGCGGAGTCGTCCAGCGGTGTGACCACCTGCATGATCTTGCTGCCGGCCTGGTCGGGCAGGTACTGGCCGATCTTCTTCGTCGCGGAGACGTTGCCGAGGATGTTGGAGATCAGGAAGAAGAACGGCATCAGGATGCCCAGCGACAGCATCGGTGAGCGCAGCATCGAGGCGATGCCCATGGAGAACATCGCGATCAGGGTCATGTAGAGGCCGCCGCCGATCACCGCGCGCAGCACACCGGAGTCGCCGATCTCCGCCCTGTGGGAGCCGAGCATCGCCTGGCCGAGGAAGAACGTGACGAAGCTGGTCACCAGCCCGACGACGAGACAGAGCCCGGTGGCCACCGCGATCTTGCCGAACAGGAAGGTGCCGCGCTGCGGGACCGCCGCGAGCGAGGTGCGGATCATGCCGGTGCTGTACTCGTTCGACACGACGAGCACTCCGAACACGATCATCGCGAGCTGCCCGAGGCTCATCCCGGCGAAGCTGATGAAGGTCGGGTCGAAGGACAGCTTGTCCTTGGCGCTCATGTCGTCGAACTGGCTCTTCGACAGCGCCGAGATCAGCATGCCGAGCCCGATCGTCACCACCAGGGCGAGCGAGAGCGTCCACACCGTCGACGCCACGGAACGGATCTTGGTCCACTCCGACCGGATGACCTGGGTCACCGCCATGTCAGTCCTTCTTCCAGCCGTCGCCCCAGCCCTGCCGCTGCTCGGCAGGTGCGACGGGGAGTGGTGCGTCGGAATGCGCGTGGTACTCCACCGACTCCGCGGTCAACTGCATGAACGCCTCCTCCAGGGAGGCCTGTTGGGGACTCAGCTCGTGCAGCACGAGCTGGTGCTGCGCGGCCAGTTCGCCGATCTGCTCGGACTTGACGCCGTCCACCTCCAGGGTTCCGTTGCCGGATTCGACGACGGTGATCCCGGCCTGGTGCAGCACGTCGAGCAGCCGCTCGCGGTTCGGGGTGCGGATCCGGACGTAGGACCGCGAGTTCTGCTGGATGAAGTCGGCCATGGAGGTGTCCGCGAGGAGGCGGCCCTGTCCGATGACGACGAGGTGATCGGCCGTCAGCGCCATCTCGCTCATCAGGTGCGAGGAGACGAAGACCGTACGGCCTTGTGCGGCAAGGGACTTCATCAGGTTGCGGATCCAGTGGATGCCCTCGGGGTCGAGCCCGTTGACCGGCTCGTCGAACATCAGGATGCGGGGATCGCCGAGCAGCGCGCCCGCGATGCCGAGCCGCTGGCCCATGCCCAGGGAGAATCCCTTGGCCTTCTTCTTCGCCACGGTGGTGAGCCCGACGGTGTCGAGGACCTCGTGCACCCGGCTGTTCGGGATGCCGTTGCTCTGCGCGAGACACAGCAGATGGTTGAAGGCGCTGCGCCCGCCGTGCATGGCCTTGGCGTCGAGGAGCGCGCCGATGTACTTCAGCGGGTCCTTGAGCTGGTCGTAGTGCTGGCCGTCGATGCGCACGTCACCGGCGGTCGGCCGGTCGAGCCCGAGCATCATGCGCATGGTCGTCGACTTGCCGGCCCCGTTCGGGCCGAGGAAGCCCGTGACGATTCCGGGCCGGACGGCGAACGTGAGGTTGTTCACCGCCACCTTCTCGCCGTACCGCTTGGTCAGCCCCGAGAGCTCGATCATGCGGCCACGCTAAGACGGCAGTTCGGCGGATGCCACCCGAACGGGCAAACAGAGCCCGACGCCGCAGGCAACAACCGTGAACGCCGTCGCCCAGGCGAACGCGTGCGGGAACGCCGTGGTGCCGCTCCCGTGTACGAGAACCGTCGCCAGTACGGCGGTGCCGACGCCGCCGCCCAGCTGCTGCACGATCCGGATGCTGGTGCTGGCGTGCGGGATCCGGGCCCGGTCGAGCCCCTGGTAGGCGCCCACCATGACGGCCATGTTGGCAGCGCTCATCCCGAGCCCGCGCACGACCAGGGCGACGGCCAGCAGTGCGGCGCCCGGGTGGGGGAGGAGGAAGGGGACGGTGCCCAGCGCGCACAGCCCCATGCCCGACACCACGACCGGGCGGGGCCCGAGACGGTCGGTGAGCGGTCCGCTGGCCCGGGCCAGCAGACTGCCCAGTCCCTGCGGCGCCAGCAGCAGCCCGGCCGCGATCACGCCTTCGCCGCGCACCTGTTGGTAGTAGAGGGGGAGCAGGAACATCCCGCCGAAGAGGGCGAGCCCGCTCAGGAACGTCAGCGCCGAGGAGAGGGCGAAGGCGCGGTCCTGGAACAGCCGGAGGTCGACGAGGGGTTCACGGACGCGCAGCGCGTGCCGGGTGAACAGGGCGATCAGTACGGCGCCCGCCGGGATCGCGCCCGCCCGGGCGGCGCCGGTCTCGGACAGGCCGTAGACCAGGGTGGCGAGGCCGGGGGAGAGGAGCAGGAGGCCGGTCAGGTCCAGGTGGTGGTCGGGGCGGGGGGTGTCCTTCGGGACGCCGCGCCAGGCCAGGGCGAGGGCGAGGAGGCAGACGGGCAGGTTGACGTAGAAGATCCAGCGCCAGTTGAGGTGGCCGACGATCAGGCCGCCGAGGACCGGGCCGAGGATCGGTACGACCATGGCGGGCAAGGTGATCGCCCCCATCAGGCGGCCGAGGCCGCGGCCGCCGGCGGCGCGCATGACCAGGGTCTGCAGGACCGGCAGCAGCAGTCCGCCACCGATGCCCTGGAGGACGCGGAAGGCGATCAGCGAGCCGATGTTCCAGGCGAGCCCGCAGAGCAGGGATCCGGCTAGGAAGAGGAGCAGTGCGCCGAGCCAGACGCGTCGGGAGTCGAAGCGTTCGACGGCCCAGCCGGAGACCGGGACGACCGTGGCGAGGGCCAGGAGATACGCGGTGCTGACCCATTGCAGGCTCGCCGTCGAGGCGCCGAGGTCGTGGCCGAGGGTGTGCAGGGCGATGGAGACGATCGTGCTGTCGAGCAGTGGGGCGAGGGCGCCGAGAACGAGGATGCCGGCGAGTTTGCGGACGGCGGGGTCGAGGCGGGTCGTGGTGGTCGACATGGTTCCCCCTTTGGAGACGGTGCGTCTCTTAAGGGCACGATAGGGTGGACGGGATAGGAGACGCAAGGTCTCTTAAGGAGGTGGCCGGTGCCCGGTGACAGCACGCGGCGGCGCGGGGCCGCTCTGGAGGCCGACATCCTGGACGCCGTGTGGGAGGAGCTGGCCGAGGTCGGCTACGCCCGCCTCACCATGGAGGGCGTCGCGGCCCGCGCCCGCACCGGCAAACAGGTCCTCTACCGGCGCTGGGCCAACCGCGCCGAACTCGTCAAGGCGGCCATGCCGCGCCGCACCGGCTACCTCGCCGACCAACTGCCCGACACCGGGGACCTGCGTGAGGACGTGCTCGCCGTGCTGCGGCTGATGGTCGAGCGGCAGCGGGAGATCGGGCCCGACGTCATCCGGGGACTGCTCGCGGAGGCGCACGAGCTGGACCCGAAGGTGTTCGGGATCATGTACGACATCCTGCTGACCCTGCTTCGGCGGGCCGTCGCGCGCGGCGAGATCCCCACCGCCGACCTTCCCCCACGGGCCGTCACCGTCCCCGCCCAGCTGCTGCGCTACGAGATGATCCTGTCCCGCGACCCGGTCGCCGACTCCACCCTCGTCGGGATCGTCGACGACGTCTACCTGCCGTTGCTGCGCGGACACGGCTGAGGCCCGCACCCCTCGAAGGGAATGCGGGCCTCAGCCGTGCGAACTACCGCGTGACTACCGGGACTGCTGAGCCGGAACCCCACGGGAGATGGGCTCGTCCTCGACCGGCGAGCTCGCGGCGGCCACCGCGGCGCCGGTGAGCGTGGCGAGCATCTCGCGCACGTTCGTCAGCTGCGCGTTGATGCTGTCGCGGCGGTTGGTGAGGGCGGCCAGCTCGCGCTCGGACTCCGAACGGATGCGGTCGGCCTTGGCGTTCGCGTCGGCCACGATGTCCTCGGCCTGACGCTGAGCCGTCTCCACCGTCTGCCGGGCGCGGCGCTCGGCGTCCGTGCGCAGCTTCTCGGCCTCCAGCCGGAGCTGCTCCGCGCGGTGCTCGATCTCCGCGAGACGCTTCTCCGCCTTCTGCTGACGGGACGCCAGGTCGCGCTCGGACTGCTCGCGGCGCTTGGCGAGGTTCGTCTCGAAGTCGGCGGCGGCCTGCGCGGCCTTGGCGCGGGTCTCCTCGAAGAGGGCGTCGGCCTCCTCGCGCTTCGACTGGGCGTCCTTCTGGGCCTCGCCGCGCAGCTGAGAGGCGTCGCTCTTGGCCTTCTCGACGATCCGGACGCCCTCGTCCTCCGCCTTGGCCTTGCGCTCCGCAGCGAACGATTCTGCGTCGTTGCGGACCTGCTGCGCCGCGGACTCCGCGAGTTCGCGGTGCTGCTCGGCCGCGCGCCGGGCCTCCTCGCGCAGATCCTTGGCCTCTTCCTCGGCGAGGCGGAGGATCTTCTCGACCCGCGCGCCGAGGCCGGCGTACGACGGCTCCGCGTCGCTGACCTGGGCCTGGGCGTTCTGCGTTTCGAGGTGGAGCTCCTCGATGCGCTTTTCAAGAGCAGTGATACGAGCCAGAGCGCTGTCACGGTCGGAGACGAGCTTCGAGATGCGTTCGTCCACCTGAGCGCGGTCGTACCCACGCCGCACAAGCTCGAAGCCGTAGGGGGAAGTGTCGCTCATGGGGTTCCTGTCGAATGAGACCGGTGAGGTGATAGGTGGAATCCTAGGGGCCGAAGCGGTGTGTCATCGAGCGGATGCGTGTTTGATCTGGAGAATGACACCCCTTTTGAGTGGCTAACCGTCCGACCGCTTGCCAAAGACCGGGACAAAGGCACCAGAACGCCCGAACCTCACAGCAGGTTCTTAAGCTTCGCTAGCCTTCAACCGACTTGCCACCCGAACGAGTTGCGCCCGCGGCGGCGCCGGCCTTGACCGCGCCGTCCTTGGCCGCCGGCGGGGCCTCAAAAGACTCCAACGCCTCAAGGACGTCCTGGACACGGGAGATTTCGGCATTGATGTCCTCGCGGCGGCGGACCAGCACGTCGAGTTCGCGCTTGCCCTCCTCCACCGTGCGCCGGGCCTCACGGATCGCCTCCGCCTTCAGGTCCTCGGCCTCACGGATCAGCGTGGACTTCTTCTGCTCGGCCTCCTTGAGGAGACCCTCCGCCTTCTTCACCGCGGCGATACGGACCTTGCCCGCCTCGGAGTTGGCCTCCGAGACCAGCTCCTTGGCCTTCATCTGCGCCTTGCCGAGCTGCTCCTCGGCCGCCTTGATGAGCGCGTCGCAGCGGTCGCCGGCCGACCTCATCGTCTCCGCGGACTCACGGCGGGCCCGCTCGTGCAGACTCTCGATCTCGTTCGTGATGCGGTCGCGCAGCTCCTCGGCCCGCTCCCTTATGGCGGTGGCGTCCCGGCGCGCGCCGACCAGCAGCTCGTCCGCGTCCGTACGGGCCTGCTCCACCAGGGAGTTGCCCTCGACGGTGCTCTCGGACACCAGCCGCTCCGCCTCCTTGCGGGCCGCGCCCACCATGGAGTCGGCCTGCGCCTCGGCGTCCGCCGTGGTCTTCTGCGCCTGCTGCTGCGCCTCGCTGAGAAGTTTGTCGGCCTCGGCCGCGGTCTCCGTGATGAGCGTGTCGACCTGCTCGGCGACGTCCGAGCGGCGCTTGTTGGCCTCCTTGCGGGCCTCGTCCAGAGTCCGCTCGGACTCCTCGCGCGCCGCGGTGGTGACCCGCTCGGCCTCCGCCTCCGCGTCCGCTCGCAGCCGCGCGGCCTCGGCCCGGGTCCGCTCGGCGTGCAGCTGCGCGGCCCCGACCGTCTCGGCGGCCTCGGCACGCAGCCGCTCCGCGTCCCCGGTCGCGTCCGAGATCAGCTTCTCGGCCTTGGCCACAGCCTCCGAACGCACCCGCTCGGCCTCGTTGGCCGTCTCCGTCTGGAGCCGCTCCGCCTCCGCCGTCACCTCGGTGATGAGGGTGTCGGCCTGCGTCGCCGCGTCCGAACGGATCCGGTTGGCGTCCTCGCGGGCGTCCGCCCGGGCCCGCGCCGCGTCCTGGTCGGCCTGCGCGATCGCGTCCGCCGCCTCCGTGCGCCCCCGCTGGAGGTGCTCGGCGGACTCCGAACGCATCCGCTCGGCCTCCGCGATCGCCTCCGCGACGGTGCGCTCCGCAAGAGCCTTGGCGGCGTCGGTCTCCTCGCCGGCCACACGCCGGATGCGGTTGGCGTCCTCGGTGGCCCGCTCCCGCTCGCTGTAGGCGTCGGCGCGGACCCGGTCCGCCTCCTCCTGCGCCTCGCGCCTGACCCGGTCCGCGACATGCTCGGCGGCCGACCGCAGCCCCTGGATCTCCTCCTGGGCCTGCTCGTGCAGCCCGGCCACGGACTCCCGTACCTGCTGGGCGTGCTGCTCGGCGCCCGACACCATCTCGGTGGCGCGCCGGTCGGCCTCCTCGACCAGCCGGACCGCCTCGGCCTGCGCCTCCTCCACCCGGTTGCGGGCGGAGGCGAGCAGCTCCTCGCTCTGCTCGCGGGCCCGCTCGCGCTCCTGCCCGGCCTCCTCGCGGGCCGACCCGAGCAGCTCCTCGGCCTCCCGGCGACGCCGTACGGCCTCCTCCTGGGCGGCGGCCAGCGTCTCCGACGCCTCGATGGCCAGCCGCTCGGCGGCGGCCTGCGCCTCCGCGCGGACCCGGTCGGCGGTGTCCTGCGCCTCGGTCTTGAGCCGCTCGGCCTCGGCGGACGCCTCCGACCGCAGTCGTACGGCGATGGCCTCGCCCTCGGCGCGGGAGGCGGACGCGTCGGCGGCTGCCTCGTTGCGCAGCCGGTCGGCCTCCGCCTCGGCCTGAGCCTGGAGGGAGCGGATGCGGTCGGCGGCCTCGCCGCGCAGGCGCTCTGTCTCCTCGGTGGCCTCGCGGCGGATCCGCTCGGCCTCCTCGCGGGCGTCGGTCAGGGCCTGTTCGGCCGCGGCGAGCCGCTCCTCGGTCTCGTTGTGCAGCCGCGTCAGGCCCTCGGCGGCCTCCTCGCGGCGCGCCTCTATGGCCCGCTCGGTCTCGTCGCGCAGATCGCGCGCGGCCTGCTCGGCGTCCGCCTTGATGCCCTCGGACTGCTCGATGACCTCCGCGCGGTGCCGCTCGGCCTCCTTGCGGGTGCGGTCGAGGGTCTCCTCGGCCTGCCGGCGCAGGGTGGTGGCGCGCTCGATGGCCTCGGTGCGGACCTTCTCGCTGTCCGTGGTCGCGGTCTGGCGCAGCTCGTCGGCGTCCGCCCGGGCCTTGGACAGCAGCTCCTCGGCGGTCCTGGCCGCCTCCTCGATCTGCTGGACGGCCTCGCGGCGGGCCTCGGCGCGGATGCGCTCGCCCTCGCCGACCGCGTCGGCGCGCAGCTGCTCGGCCTCGCCGCGCAGCCGGCGCGCCTCCTCCTGCAGCTCGACCGTCTTGGCCCGGTACTCCTTGGTGTCGTCCTTCGCCGCGCCCTTGAGTCCTTCGGCGATGTCGTGCGCCTGGGCGCGCAGCCGGTCGGCCTCGGCCTCCGCCTCGGAGCGGATCCGCTCGGCCTCCTCGGCGGCGGCCTTCGTGGTGTTCTTGGCGTCCTCGGACGCCTTGTCGAGGACGTCCTCGGCGGTCCGGGCGGCCTTGGCGAGCTGGGAGGCGGTCTCCTCGGCGGTGAGGCTGCGGGCGTTCTCCTCGGCCTCCGCGATGATCTTCTCGGCCTTGGCCTTGGCCTCGGCGACGACCTGGTCGGCGTCCGCCTTGGTGGTCTCGGCCTCCTTGGTGGCCTCGGTGACCAGCCGGGCGACCTGTTCCTTCGCGGTCCGGGTGCGCTGCTCGTTGGCCGACTCGGCGCTCGCGAGGGCCTTGGCCGCGGCCTCCTTGGCCTCGGTGAGGACCTTCTCGGCCTCCATGCGCGCTTCGCGCAGTGAGGTTTCGGCCTCGGCCATCCGCAGCTCGGCGGCCCGGCTCATCTCGGTGGCCTGGCGGCGGGCGGAATCCGACTCGTTGACCGTGGAGCTGCGCAGCTGCTCGGCGTGGTCGGTGGCTTCCTGGGCCTGGCTGGAGGCGGCGTTCAGCAGGCGTTCGGCGTCCGTGCGGGCGCGCCGCAGCAGTGCCTCGGCCTCCGAGCGGGCGGCCTCGGCGTCCATCTCCAGCCGCTGCCGGGCCTCGGCTGCGACCCGCTCGGCCTCGGCGCGGGCGGCGGCCAGGGCCTGCTCGGCCTCGGCGCGGGACTCCTCGACGAGCCGGCGGGCCTGCGCCTCGGAGCGGGCGCGCAGCTGCTCGGCCCACGCCACGTTCTCGTTGACGTGCGACTCGACGGTCTGCCGGCGCTCGCCCAGCTCCTGGTCGAGCTGCTGGCGCCGGGTCACGGCCTCCTGGTGCAGCTCGGCCTGGAGGCGGGCCGCGTTCTCCGCGTGTTCCTGGAGGATGCGCTGGGTCTGCGCGCGGGCCTGGCTGAGCTCCCGCTCGGCGTCCTGGCGCAGCTGGTCGGCCTGGATCTGGGCATTGCGGAGCATCTGCTCGGCCTGGTAGCCGATGTCGCCGCCCTCGTACGCGGGCCGGGACATGAGGGTGCGGCGCGCCTCGTGGAGCTTGGCGCGCAACACCTCGACCTGGTAGCCGAGGTCCTCGGCATGCTGGATCGCCTTTTCCCGCTCGGTCTTCAGCCGCTCCATCTCGGCCTCGAACCGAGAGAGGTGGTCGACGTCAGCCGCCGGCTCTCGCTCCTGGCGTTCGTAGCCCCGCACTGCGCGGTCCCATCCGTCCCCTGGTCGCGGTTTACTCCAACGAGCTCCGTCCATCCGCCGAACGGTGCTCCCGGGGAATGGTGTCAGATCAACGGCGGAGCACGGGCTGCTGCCCCGACGCTCGCCCCCCGAAACCGGACCCCGGCATGCCGTTGCCCTGGTTGCGAGCGACGACCGACCCCAACCCTACCGGCCCATATGTACGAGGGTCAGTGCTCAGGTGACTCAACAGGCGCCGAAGTGACCAGTTCTGTCAGTACGCCATGGCAATCCTTTGGGTGCAGGAACGTGATCCGTGACCCCATGGAGCCGCGCCGGGGCTCCTCGTAGAGAACGCGCACGCCCTTCCCCCGGATGTCCTCCGAGTCCGTGTCGACGTCGGCCGTGCCGAAGGCGATGTGGTGGACCCCCTCCCCGTTCTTGGCCAGCCACTTGCCCACGGCGGAGTCCTCGCGGGTGGGTTCGAGGAGCTGGAGGTAGGAGGCGCCGCCGTCGTCCGTGTTGTTGATCTTCAACATGGCCTCGCGTACGCCCTGTTCCTCGTTGACCTCGGAGTGGAACACCTCGAAGCCGTACGTGGCCCGGTAGAACTCGACTGTCTTGTCGAGGTCGAAGCAGGCGATCCCGATGTGGTCGATTCGCGTCAGCATGTATGTAGTGCAGCGCTCGCCGGGTGGTTACGCAACGTGCGCGCGATCACACCGACGGCCCGATGACGGAGTGGTCTACCGCTCAGTACATTTCAAGTAAACCCTCGTTCACTCCTCAGCTGAAACACGCTGGAAGGGGATCGCACCTCATGTCTGGAACGAACAGCACGACCTCGGTGATCGTCGCGGGCGCCCGGACGCCCATGGGACGGTTGCTGGGCTCCCTGAAGACCTTCTCCGGAGCCGACCTCGGCGGCTTCGCGATCAAGGCCGCCCTCGACCGTGCGGGTATCGGTGGCGACCAGGTGCAGTACGTGATCATGGGCCAGGTGCTCCAGGCCGGGGCAGGGCAGATCCCGGCACGCCAGGCCGCCGTCAAGGCGGGCATCCCCATGAGCGTCCCCGCGCTCACCATCAACAAGGTCTGTCTCTCGGGCCTCGACGCCATCGCGCTCGCCGACCAGCTCATCCGTGCAGGTGAGTTCGAGATCGTCGTCGCGGGCGGCCAGGAGTCCATGACCAACGCCCCCCACCTGCTTCCCAAGTCCCGCGAGGGCCACAAGTACGGCGCGATCGAGATGCTCGACGCGATGGCCCACGACGGCCTGACCGACGCCTTCGAGAACATCGCCATGGGCGAGTCCACGGAGAAGCACAACACGCGCCTCGGCATCGCCCGCCCGGAGCAGGACGAGGTCGCCGCCCTGTCCCACCAGCGGGCCGCGGCAGCGCAGCAGAACGGTGTCTTCGAAGCGGAGATCACCCCGATCGAGATCCCCCAGCGCAAGGGCGAGCCGGTCGTCTTCAGCAAGGACGAGGGCATCCGCGCGGAGACCACGGTCGAATCGCTCGGCAAGCTGCGCCCCGCGTTCAGCAAGGACGGCACGATCACCGCGGGCACCTCCTCGCAGATCTCGGACGGTGCGGCGGCCGTGGTCGTGATGAGCAAGACCAAGGCGCAGGAGCTGGGCCTCCAGTGGATCGCCGAGATCGGCGCCCACGGCAATGTGGCGGGACCCGACAACTCGCTCCAGTCACAGCCCTCCAACGCGATCCTGCACGCCCTCAAGAAGGAGGGCCTGGAGGTCGAGGACCTCGACCTGATCGAGATCAACGAGGCCTTCGCCGCCGTCGCGGTGCAGTCAATGAAGGACCTCGGGGTGTCCACGGAAAAGGTGAACGTCAACGGCGGAGCCATCGCCCTGGGCCACCCCATCGGCATGTCCGGCGCCCGTCTCGTGCTGCACCTGGCCCTGGAGCTCAAGCGGCGCGGCGGCGGAGTCGGCGCGGCGGCACTGTGCGGCGGCGGCGGTCAGGGTGACGCGCTCATCGTGCGGGTGCCCAAGGCCTGAGCAGTACTTTTCCGCATTTCTGCAAGGGAACGGAGCCGTGATGCAGGACGTCGCCTCGCTGGTGGCCCAGGCCAGGGAAGGCCGGCCGCGGGCCGTGGCCCGGCTGATCTCCCTGGTGGAGGGGGCGTCCCCCCAGCTCAGGGAGGTCATGGCGGCCCTGGCGCCGCTGACCGGCGGGGCGTATGTCGTGGGCCTCACGGGATCACCGGGCGTAGGCAAGTCGACCTCGACGTCCGCGCTGGTCACGGCGTACCGCAAGCAGGGCAGGCGGGTCGGCGTCCTGGCCGTCGACCCGTCCTCGCCGTTCTCGGGCGGCGCCCTGCTCGGCGACCGGGTCCGGATGTCGGACCACTCCTCCGACCCCGGCGTCTACATCCGCTCGATGGCCACCCGCGGCCACCTCGGCGGCCTCGCCTGGTCGGCCCCGCAGGCGATCCGCGTCCTGGACGCGGCGGGCTGCGAAGTGATCCTGGTGGAGACGGTCGGGGTAGGCCAGTCGGAGGTCGAGATCGCCTCCCAGGCCGACACCAGCGTGGTGTTGCTGGCGCCGGGAATGGGCGACGGCATCCAGGCGGCGAAGGCCGGAATCCTGGAGATCGGCGATGTCTATGTCGTCAACAAGGCCGACCGCGACGGCGCCGACGCGACCGCCCGCGAGCTGAACCACATGCTCGGCCTCGGCGAGTCCCGAGGTCCCGGCGACTGGCGCCCCCCGATCGTCAAGACGGTCGCCTCGCGCTCCGAGGGCATCGACGAGGTCGTGGAGGCCCTGGAGAAACACCGGGCATGGATGGAGGAACACGGCGTCCTGGCGGAACGCCGGGCGGCGCGGGCGGTCCGCGAGATCGAGACGATCGCGGTCACCGCCCTGCGCGCCCGCATCGGCGACCTGCACGGAGACCGCCGCGTCGGCGCGCTCGCGGAGCGGGTGGTGGCGGGGGAGCTGGACGCGTACCGCGCGGCGGACGAGCTGATCGCGGGGATCACGGAGAGCTGACGCGATGGTCAACGGCCATGCCTCGTTGGTACGTTGACTCCGTGTTCCTCCTCTTGGCATAGGGCCGGCCCCGGCCCGCGCACGGCAGCGGTCGCCGCTTCGCCGTCGCGCGGCGCACAGGCGTCCCTTTTTCCTGCCTCCAGTTGAGGAACATTTCGCATGTCCGCGCCTTCTGCCACGCCGACTCCGGCGTGCCCTTCGTATGCCGCTGTGCTTCAAGTCCCCTACGCGCGCCGCACGTTCACCGCCGCCCTCGTCGGCCGGTTCTCCTACGGCACGGTCTCCCCGGCCGTGCTGCTCGCGGTCGTCAACGCCACCGGCTCGTACGCCGCGGCAGGCACGGTCATGGCTGTCTTCGGGGCCACGGCCGTCCTCCTGATGCCCCTCCGCGCGGCCCTGGTCGACCGTCACGGCCCGCGCCGCGCCCTGCTCCCCATGGCACTGCTCTACGGCACCCTCCTGTGCGTCCTCGCGGCGGTGACCTGGCGCCCCGGAACACCGGAGGTGGTGCTCGGCACGGTGGCTGCGCTGACGGGCGTGTGCGCGCCCCCACTTGGCCCCACCATGCGCTCCGTGTGGGCCGAACTCGTCGGTGACAGAGGACTGTTGCAGCGCGCGTACAGCCTCGACGGTGTCGCGGAGGAACTCCTTTACGTCGTCGGCCCGTTGGTGGTCGGCGCGGTGCTGGCCTTCGCCCCGCCGGCCGCCGCGATCCTGCTCAGCGCGGCGTTGATCGGCGCGGGGACGTTCGCCTTCGTCACGTCACCGGCGCTGGCCGGCGTACGCGTTCCGGCAGGCGCCGGACGGGGATCGAGGATTTCCGGGATCCGCGGACTGCTCGGCCCGGTCGTCGTGGCGGCCGGGACGGGGCTCGCGCTGAGTGCCGTCTACCTGTTGGTGCTGGCGTTCGCCGAACAGCGGGGGTACGGCGACGGCGTCGTCCCCTGGGTGCTGGCGGCCGTGTCGGCGGGCAGCGCGGTCGGCGGCCTGCTGAACGGCGCGTTGAACTGGCGTACGGCCGCGCGGGTACGGCTGGCGTGCTCGGCGCTGGGGCTCGGGCTGGCGCTGGCTGCGGCTGGGTTCGCGGCGGGGGTGTGGTCACTCACCGTGGCGGTGGCGTGCGCGGGCTTCTTCGTCTCACCGGCGCTGACGACCGCGTATCTGCTGGCCGACGAGGTGGCCGCGCCGGAGGCGCGGACACAGGCCGGGGCGTGGGTCAACACGGCGGTGAACGCCGGGAGTTCGGGTGGCTCGGTGGTGACGGGGCTGCTCATCGGGCGGGTGCCGTTGGGGGTGTGCTTCGTGATCGCCGGGGTGGTGGCGGTTGTTGCGGGGGCCGGCTCGATGGTTCGTCCACCGCGCCGTCGTGGCTGGTCGCGCCCACGCGGCGGAGCCGCATATTGATACAGCCCGCACCCCCCAAAAAAACGCGGGCGGGGTTCAATCCCCGCCCGCGTTCGGTCAACTGGTGTTAAGGACGCCCCCGTTGGCCCCGCAAGTGCTCTGCGATCGGCTTAAGCGTTTTGTCGAGTTCCGACAGGCCCTCGGGAGTCACGAGGTCGATGAAGTGCCGCCGCACAGACGCCACATGATGGGGCGCGACCTTCTTCATCGTCTCCAGGCCGTGTTCGGTGAGTACCGCGTACAGTCCCCGGCGGTCCGACTCGCAGTTCTCCCGGCGTACCAGGTCCGCGTTCTCCATGCGGGTGATCTGGTGCGAGAGGCGGCTCTTGGACTGGAGCGTGGCGGCGGCGAGGTCGCTCATCCGCAGCCGTTTGTCCTCGGCCTCGGAGAGGTTCACCAGGATCTCGTAGTCGTTCATCGTCAGGCCGAACGGCTGCAGGTCCTTTTCGAGCTGGTACGTCAGCAGCCTGTTGACCTCCAGGTGGGTGCGCCAGGCGCACTGCTCCTCATCGGTCAGCCAGCGCGTGGCCGTCTCGGTCTCCATGAATGAAGTCTACCTAAAATGTTGAAAGGCGAACTAGTGAGGGTGGCGTGACGGCGCGCACACGTTCGACGTCACACTCCGCAGACTACCGCTCACAGCCCGAAGCGACGCTGGAGATCCCCCAGCTGTCCGGGAAGGCGCGGTGCGCCCGCCTGCTGTGAGGGGCCTGTGGGAACCCCGCCCCCACCCGGTACCCCGGGCTCGTGCGGCACAACCCCTGTGGCCTGCTCGGGCATGAGGTTCTCCGAGGACTGGAGCAGCACCGTGCCCGCCCCGACGAACTCGAACTGGTGCTCTTCCCCGGAGGCCCCGCCGATGCCCGTCATCGCACGTAGGCCGCCCATCAGGCCGGTCATGTAGGCGTGGTCGTAGTGGTGGCACGGGGAGGGGCAGTCGGCCCAGCCGACGAGCGCCTGCGGGTCGACCCGGATCGGGGGTTCCATGAACACCACCGGCCCGCTGGAGGCGGCCACGATCTTGCCTGTTCCGATGAGTGTCAGAAAGCCGGGAACAATCGACTGCTTGAGAGCGAGACTTGGCTGAAAAGCGAGCAGGTTGCCCGAGCGAATGGTCATGTTGGCGTCTTCGAGGTCGTACGCGTTGACGTCGAAGGCCCGGTCGGCGAGCAGCATCTTGCCCGAGCCGTCCGCCACGACCCAGTCGCTCGCGTGCAGAGGCGAATGGAAGGACGTACGGACAAGTCGGTCGAGTCGCCCGTGCCCGATGCCGTTGAACTCCATCGAGCCGTAGTAGGCGATCATCTTCCCCTTCTGCAGGAACCACTGGCTCCCTTTGAGTTCCACGCAGAAGGTGTACTTGTTCACGTTGTCGTCGACCGGCAGGGTCATCGGGTCGAAGACCGTGGGGCCGGACCCCGCGTACTGGCTCACAGTTTCTCCTCCGACGCCTGGACGTACACCGCGCCGCTGCCGCTCAGCTCCAGCTGGAACGCCTCGCCGGAGCCCCGGCCCACCATGTCGCGCCAACCGAGCGCCGTGGAC
This sequence comes from Streptomyces sp. NPDC050549, assembly GCF_040655035.1. Taxonomy (NCBI): domain Bacteria; kingdom Bacillati; phylum Actinomycetota; class Actinomycetes; order Kitasatosporales; family Streptomycetaceae; genus Streptomyces; species Streptomyces sp. NPDC050549. Next base: position 54,433 of record NZ_JBFAJD010000030.1, on the reverse strand, counting down.
AGCTTGTTGCGTACGTCGCCGTGGTGGGCGACGTAGGCCTGCGGGTCGACATGGACGGGTCTGCCGGGGGTGATCGGCACCTCGAAGACCCCGCCGTGGGCCATCACGGCGACCGCGCCCCGCCCCTGGAGGGTGGTCGTGAACAGCCCCTGGCCGGTGACCTGGCCGCGGACCATGCCCATGACGCCGCCCTGCGAGCCCATGAACATCGTGCCCTGCTGGAGGGTGCCCTCGAAGGCGAGGAGGCGGTCGGCCTCCACGTAGAGGGTGTCCCCGGTGAGCTCGATGATCTGGATGTGGTGGCCGCCGTGCCCGAACATCACGGTGCCGCTGCCCTCGACGGTCATCAGAGGGGTCGCCTCATTGGCGACGCGGCGGCCGAGCATCGACATGACGCCGCCCTGGCCGCCCTGGATGTTCGGGGTGAAGGAGACGTCGCCCTTGTAGGCGAGCATCGCGCCGCGCTGGCTGTACAGCCGCTGGCCCGGCATGACGGTGGCCTGGATCATCTTCGAGTTGATCTCCGTGAACGTCATGTCACACGTCCCCCGCGATCGTGTTCCGCTCGCTGGGCTGGACGTAGACGAGCCCGTCCCCCTCGAAGCGGATCTGGAAGGCCTCGCCGCCACCCTCCCCGAAGAAGGTGCGGAAGGTCACACCGGACTGGAAGGACTGGTGCAGGTTCCCCTGGTGCGCGATGTAGGCGCCGGGGTCGACGGTCAGCGGGTACTGCCGGCTCACCCGCAGCACCACCGCCGGGCCGTCCGACATGATCGCCGCCTGGCCGTGCCCCTCGACGGTCGTCGTGAACAGTCCGTTGCCCTGCGAGGCGCCGCGCAGGCCCGTGAACGTCGTGCCCGTTCTCAGTCCCGCGTCCGTCGCGAGCAGGTTGCTCGACTCGACGTACAGCTTGTCGCCCTGGAGATTCACGAGGTTGATCTCGGAGGCCCGGTCCGCGAACCAGCAGGTGCCCTGCCCCCTCACCTCCATCACCGTCATCTGCTCACCGGTGAGCCGCCGGGTGACCATCCCCCGGATGCCCTCACCGCCGCCGCTCATCTTCTTGAAGGCCATCTGCCCGTCGTACGCGACCATCGAGCCGTTCTTCGCCTTCACGGCGTCCCCGGTCATGTCGACGGCGAGCACCTTGCTGCCCTGGAGTCGAAACATCGCCACGGTGCGAAGGTAACCGCACGGGCAGGCCCGCGGACAGGGCCTGTGGGTGGAGAACGACCCTGACCTGCCCCCTGGGGCGTGTCGCGGGGCGCGGTCAGCCGGATGACGGCGGTGCCCGCACCCAGGCCGACTGTGGACCTCCCGAGGCTCAGCCGCAGGGTGGCGAGGGCTGCCGCGCCGTCCTGGCCGGTCGCGCCCCGCAGCGGAGCCGCTGACGAATACGGCCCCGCGCCCCTTCAGGGCGCTACCGACCGCCGTCGACTTCACCACCCCCCAGTCTTCGTCGGCTCCGCCGTTTGCCACAATGGTTGAACGTTTGTGCTCGCGTTCACAAGCTGTGGACGTCTCCCTCACCGAAGGTGACCTGTGGACATCAAGACCGCCACCGCAATCCGCCGCCTCCGCCTGGTGTCGGCCCCCGAGGCCGTGTCCTTCCTCCTGCTGCTCGTCTGCTCGGTGCTGAAGCGGACCACGGACTTCAACGCGGTGCCCGTGATGGGCATGGTCCACGGCGTCCTCTTCATCCTCTACGTCCTCTTCTGGGCCGACGCCTGGAACCGCACCAAGTGGGGCGCGAAGACGGCGGCCCTCTACTTCGTCCTCTCCGTGCTGCCCACCGGCGGCTTCTTCGCCGAGCGCAAGCTCCGGCGCGAGTCCGAGGACGCGCTCATCGCCTCCCGCGCCCGCCAGGAGCAGCAGGGAGCCGTGAAGGCATGATCGTCGCCTTTTCCGTGACGCCCCTGGGTGTCGGCGAGGACGTCGGCGAGTACGTCGCCGACGCCGTCCGCGTGGTCCGCGAGTCGGGTCTGCCCAACCGGACCGACGCGATGTTCACCTCCATCGAAGGTGACTGGGACGAGGTCATGGACGTCGTCAAGCGCGCGGTCGCCGCCGTGGAGGCCCGCGCCCCGCGCGTCTCCGTAGTTCTCAAGGCGGACATCCGCCCCGGAGTGACGGACGGCCTCACCTCCAAGGTGGAGACGGTCGAACGGCACCTGGCGCAGTAGCCGCAGCCTCATCGGTCCAGCGCCGCGCACAACCGCGAGACGGCCGCCAGGTCCGGCACCCGGCCCAGCGCGGCGACCACCTGGCCGCTCGCGAACTCCCGCTGCGCGGCGGTCACCGTCGGGTCGACAGCGCACTCCGCCTGCACCCGCACATAGTTGAGCTCGGTCGCGAAGAGCATCGAGAACGACCCCGGCCCCTGTACGACGGCACCCCCGCCGGCATCGCGATAGGCCCGCGCCACCCGTGCACCGGCCTCGACGTCCCCCTCGTTGCCGCCCGACCACACGAACAGCGCCCGGGCCAACTCCCGCTCCGCGCAGGCCGATCCGGCGTTGTCCCAGTCGAGAAGGACGGGACCGTCCGGGCCGACCAGCACGTTCTGCGGCTGCAGATCGAGGTGGGACGTCACCAGGCCGTCGGGGCCGGACGGCGTCACCCAGTGCGCCAGCTCCACGGCCGAGGTCGCGATGAACCGGCCCAGCGCGTCCGCCCACGGCAGCCCGGCCCGCTCCACCTCCGCGTGCAGCTCCTTCCACTCCGCGTCCCGCGGGCACCGCTCGTACCAGCCGCTCGGGGGCTCGGTCTCGCCCGCTCCCGCCCGGTGCAGCAGGGCCATGGTCCGGCCGAACCAGTCCAGGACGTCCGGGTCGGAGGCGTCGGCGGCGGTGCCGTCGATCCAGTCGTACAGCTTGACGGGGGAGCCGGAGCCGAGGCGGGCGACGTACGCCTCCTGCCGGTCGGGCATGAGCCGCGGCGACGCTATGCCCAGCCGCTCGGCGGCCTGCCGTAACGCGGCCTCGCGGCGGACCTGGTCCTCGTCGCAGCCGAAGAGGAGTTCCTTGACGGCCCATGAGGTGCCGGCGCCGGACAGTTTCCAGATCTGCCCCAGCGCGCCGCGCGTCACCGGTGTCATCGTCCACGGTCCGGCGCCGAGCGTGTAGGTCTCGGCGATGAGATCGGCGGTGTCGTGCATGCGGGTGCCTTTCGGAGTGCTGATCGTCGCGGCATTGTCCCGGAGCCGTCTCTCCGCCCGTTCCGCCGCCGGGGTCACCCCCCCACCCACCTGGACGCGCCCAGTTCGACACGCCCTCAATTCTCCACTTGTGTGTGGGTATCGGCCTGGTCGATCTTCGGAGCCCAACGGCTCCGGCGGTCCCCCGGGCGTCGATCACTCCTCAATCATTGGAGGGCGCTGTGCGGCCGGAGGGCTACGACTACGACACCTACAGCCGGCTGGCCGGACCGCTCAGTGAGCCGTCCGGTGCGTCGTACCAGGTGCAGTACACCTCGCTCCTCTCGCGCGAGCCCCACCGAATACGCGCTGTCCTCCTGATGAGCCTCGCCCCGGTGCTCACCGCCGCCCTGCTCGTCTACCTTGTCTGGCCCACCCACTGGGTGGAGCGCGAGGGAGGCCAGGAATGGATGGTCGGGCTCGACATCACGATGCTGATAGCCATCGGCCTCATCGAGCTGTTCATGGTCGTCAACGTCGCCTCCGTCGCCCATGCCACCCTGGTCGCCCGCGACCCGGTCCCCGTCGTCCCCGCCCCCGGCACCCGCGTCGCCTTCCTCACGACGTACGTCCCGGGCAAGGAACCTCTGTCCATGGTCCGCGCCACCCTCGAAGGCGCGGTCAGGGTGACCCATACCGGACCCGTCGACGTGTGGCTTCTCGATGAAGGAGACGACGAGCAAGCCAAGGCCCTTTGCGCCGAGTTGGGCGTACGGCACTTCACCCGGCACGGAGTCCCGGAGTGGAACCGGCCCAAGGGTGTCCACAAGGCCCGTACGAAGCACGGGAATTACAACGCCTGGATCGCGATGCACGGCGGCGACTACGAGTTCTTCGCCTCCGTCGACACCGACCACGTTCCGCTCCCCGACTTCCTTGAGCGGATGATGGGTTACTTCCGCGACCCGGACGTGGCCTTCGTCGTGGGACCGCAGGTGTACGGGAACTACCACAACCCCGTCACCAAGGCCGCCGAGTCGCAGCAGTTCCTCTTCCACGCGTTGATCCAGCGCGCCGGCAACCGCTACCGCGCCCCCATGTTCGTCGGCACCAACAACGTCGTACGGATCGCCGCCGTCAAACAGATCGGCGGACTCTACGACTCCATCACCGAGGACATGGCCACCGGCTTCGAACTCCACCGGCACCGCAACCCGTTGACCCGCACGCACTGGCGGTCCGTCTACACCCCGGACGTGCTCGCGGTGGGGGAGGGGCCGGCCTCCTGGACCGACTTCTTCACCCAGCAGATGCGGTGGTCGCGCGGCACCTACGAGACGCTGATCAAGCAGTACTGGAAGGCGCCGTTCACGATGCCTCCGGGGCGGCTGTTCTCGTACACGATGATGCTCGTCTACTACCCGATGACGGCCGTCAACTGGCTGCTGGGCATCCTGAGTTGCTTCCTGTTCCTGTGGTTCGGCGCCTCCGGCACCCAGGTCGCCGCTTCCGTGTGGCTGATGCTCTACAGCGACGCGGCCGCTCTCCAGATCGGGCTGTACCTCTGGAACCGGCGGCACAACGTCTCCCCGCACGAGCCGGAGGGCTCGGGCGGTCTCGCCGGCATGGCGATGTCGGCGCTCTCCGCGCCGATCTATCTGAAGTCCTTCGGTGAGGCGCTGATCCGCCGGCCCAGCCGGTTCGTCGTCACCCCCAAGGGCGGCGACGCCAGTCCGGACCGGGTGATGACCTTTCGCATCCACCTCTTCTGGGCGATCCTCCTGGCGACCTCGCTGGCCGCCTCCGTCGTCCTGGACCACACCCACGCGGCCATGCGCACCTGGGCCGTCCTCGCGATGGTCATCTCCCTTGCGCCGCTTGGCGTTTGGGTCGGCTCGCTGGTCAGGGAGCGCCGGGAACGGAACTCGCTGCTCGGCGCCGCGCGCACCCTCGAAACCGTCGAACCCGCTCTCGCCACCACCGGGGCCGGCCCGTCCGTCTCCGGCACCACGACAGGGGGCAACTAGACCATGGCGTATCAGCCGTCCCAGAAAACCAGGAAGACCGTCCTCGGCATCGGCGGCATCGCGGTCCTGGCCGGTCTCAACGCTCCGGCCGCCCTCGAATTCGCCGGCGAGCAGTACCACGAGTACAAGATCACCAGGCCCGACTACATGGCCAAGTACGGCTCCTGGGACCAGATCGACATCCCGAAGGAGTACCGCACCAACGCCATCCACGCCTCGCTGCTGCACACCGGCAAGGTGCTGATCGTGGCCGGTTCGGGCAACGAGCAGAAGAAGTTCAACGCCGGGTCCTTCGACACCGTCCTGTGGGATCCGAAGGCGAACACCTTCAAGAAGATCCCCACCCCGGTGGACTTCTTCTGCGGCGGCCACAGCCAACTCCCCAGCGGCAACCTGCTGGTGGCCGGCGGCACCGCCCGCTACGAACTCCTCGACGGCGAGGTCAAACGGGCCGGCGGCGGTATGCGCGTGAAGAACGAGAACCCCAACAAGCCGGTGTTCCTCAAGAAGGGCACCGTCTTCCGCTCACCGGCGGGCGTCGACTACGTCAGCAGGTTCGACGTCACCGTCCCCAAGGCCAAGCGCGAGTTCAAGGTCACGTACAACGCCCGCGGTGTGATGCAGCCCTGGCAGACCAAGGTCACCGCGAGCGAGGTCCGCGTCTTCGTCGAGGCCGCCGAGGCGGGTCCGATGTCGGTCACCGAGAAGCAGGCCCAGTACGACGTCGTCGGCCTCAAGGGCATCGACGCGAACAACACGTACGGTCTCTCCGAGAAGATCACCCTCGACAAGCAGGACTACCAAGGCATCCGCGCCGCCTACGAGTTCGACCCGAAGGCCGAGCGGTACATCGCCGTCGACCCGATGGACAAGGCCCGCTGGTACCCGACCCTCGTCGGCCTCGACGACGGCCGCGTCCTCGCCGTCTCCGGGCTCGACGACGTCGGCGTCATCGACCAGGGCGACAACGAGATCTACGACCCGAAGACCAAGAAGTGGACCCCGGGCCCCAAGCGCTACTTCCCCACCTACCCGGCCCTCTTCCTCACCAAGGGCGGCAAACTCTTCTACCCGGCCTCCAACGCCGGCTACGGACCCGCCAACAAGGGCCGTGAGCCGGGGATCTGGGACCTGAGGACCAACAAGTTCACCACGGTGGCCGGCCTGCGCGACCCCGACGAGACCGAGACCTCGTCCTCCCTGCTCCTGCCGCCCGCACAGGACCAGAAGGTGATGATCCTCGGCGGCGGAGGCGTCGGCGAGTCCAAGAAGTCCACCCCGCGCACCGCGGTCGTCGACCTCAAGCAGGACAGCCCCGTCTTCAAGGACGGCCCCAACCTCCCCCAGGGCACCCGGTACCTGAACAGCGTGATCATGCCGGACGACTCGGTCTTCACCACCAACGGCTCCTCGGACTACCGGGGCCGCAGCGCCAGCAACATCTTCAAGGCGCAGTTCTACGACCCGAAGGGCAACGCCTTCCGCGAGGCCGCCGCGCCCATGGTGGGCCGCAACTACCACTCCGAGGCGCTGCTGTTGCCCGACGGCCGGGTCGTCACCTTCGGCTCCGACCCGCTCTTCGACGACCAGGCCAACACCAAACTCGGCCACTTCGAGCAGCGCATGGAGATCTTCACCCCGCCCGCGCTGCACAAGAACGGCGCCAACAGGCCCGTACTGCAGGACGGCCCGGAAACCCTCGACCGGCATCACCGGGCGACCTTCCGCACCGACCACCCCGACCGTGTCGTCAAGGCCCGCCTGATGCGGCCGAGTTCGGTCACGCACACGACGGACGTCGAGCAGCGTTCCATCGAGCTGGGCCTGGTCAAGGACGGCAAGTCGGTGACCGTGGACGTACCGAACGACCGGGCACTGGTGCCGCCAGGCTGGTACATGCTGTTCGTGACGGACGCCCTGGGCACGCCGTCGGAGGCCAAGTGGATCCAGGTGAACTGAAGTTGACCCGGACAAACTGAACTACTGCTCTACGCCTTGGAGTTGCGCGCCAGCTCCAAGGCGTACTCCGGCCACCACTGCCCGGCGTCGGGACCGCCCTCGCAGGTGCCGTCCGAGGCGCCGGGCCGTTTGATCCACAAGTAGGCGTCCAGGGCGGGTTCGCCGGTGTCGGTGGTCGGCCGGGTGCCCAGCCCCCGGCCCGGCGGGTTGCACCAGGCGCCGGGCAGCGGCCCGTTGCCGTTGCGGCTGGTGTCGACGACGAAGTGCTTGCCGCCGAGGTCCTTCGACAGCTGGACGCCGTACTTCTTCGTCACCGTGTCCGTCTGGAAGTTGGAGACGTTGAGCGAGAACCCGTCGGCCTCCTCGACACCCGCCCGCTTCAGTGGCTCCACCAGTTTCCAGGGATCCCGGATCCAGGCCGGGTTGCCCGCGTCGAGATACACCGTCGTACCGGACTGCTGCTTCAGCCGGACCACCGCCTCGCTCAGCAACTGCTCCCGCTCGCCCTGGTACTCGCCCGGGGTGCACCCGTCCACCATGTGCGCGACGGCGTCCGGCTCCAGCACGACCAGCGCCTTCGAACTCCCCAGCGCCTCCGCGAACTTGCCGATCCACTCCCGGTAGGCGTCCGCGTCCGCCGCACCGCCCGCCGAGTGCTGACCGCAGTCCCGGTGCGGAATGTCGTACGCCACGAAGACGGGCGTACGACCCTCCTGACGCGCGGACGCCGTCGCCGCCCTGATCACCGGGCCGGGGTCGAGCTCGCCGGCCGGCCACAGCGCGGTCGGCTGGTCGGCGATCCGTTTCAGCAGTGTGGCGTCGTGCTTGCGGCCCTGTCGCTCCCACATCTGGATCTGCTCGGCCGCCGGGCTCGCCGGGTCGACCCAGAAGGACGTGGCGTGCGCCGGGTCCTTGGACCGGGCACCGGCGACGGAGGCCTCGTCGACGTCGGGGGCGGACGAGCAGCCCGCCGCGAGCCCGAACACCGAGAGCACCGCGAACGTGCGGATCAGCCGGGACATGCCGCTCCCTTGCGCCAGGGGACATTAAGTGACGATTCGTCGGCAATTGTGGACGATCTGTCACCGTGCCGGGCCCTGGCGCGCCGGTCAGCCCCCGCCCGAGGCCAGCGCGACCCCCAGCGGCGTCCGCTCGTACAGCACCTGATGGCCGTAGCGCCGCGCCGTGAGCAGGCCCGCGTCGCGCAGCACCGTCAGATGCGCGGACACGGACGAGGGGGCGAGACGAAGGCGGTGGGCGAGGGCGGTCGTGGAGGCGGGTTCGTCGAGCGCGGTCAGCACGGCGGCCCGGCCGCGCCCCAGCAGTCGTAGCAGCGCGTCCGGAGTGTGGTCGGCGGGCTCGGTCCACAGGTCGCCGATGCCGCGGGCCGGGTAGGCCAGGGTCGGCTGCCAGGGGTGCTCGAAGGTGCTCACCACGTTCGGCCAGATGAAGACACTCGGCAGCAGGACCAGGCCCTGGCCGCCGAGATCGCGCTCGTGCTCGCCTCGGAACTCAACGGTCAGCGTCCCCGCGTCCCATGCGAAGTGCCGGCTGATCTCCGGGAGCAGCACGCCCAGCCCGACCTCGGCGAGCCGGCGCGAGTGGAAGGCGATGTCCGCCTCCAGCAGGGCGCGCAGCCGGGGCCAGTCCGGCGCGACCAGGGTGTGCCAGACGGCCTCCATCGCATCCGCCAACTCCTCGATCATGCGGGCGGGTTCACGCAGCCAGGCCCGGCCGCGCACGGACTCCCGCGCGCCCGGGGTGAATGCCAGAGACCTGGCCGTGTCCTCCCGGGCCTCGGCCGGATCGGCCGCGCGCACGGCGGCGATCTCCTCCTCGAAGGTGGCCGCCGAACCGATCGGCGGCGGGCACAGCCAGTCGGGGCAGTGCCCGGTCTGCGGCATCAGCAGCCACAGCGGCCCGAGATCGAGACCGGCCGCCGCCGCACGGGTCCGCCGCAGCCAGTCCGCGTGATACCCGTGCCGTTCCGGCCGTTTCAGCGTGCGTACGACCTCCTGCGTCTCCCAGAGCGGCGACACGGCGAACCGGCACCGGAGGAAGTCGTCCTCCCCGAAATACAGCCGCGACGGCATGTCTCGCCCCCCGATGAACCTGGAGATTCGGCTCTGGCCGAAACTCTATGGCCGTCGGCCGCCTCTGACCACGCTGCTGCCCATGCTGCAAGCCCCGCCCACGCCGCCCACCGGCTACCGCCGCGTCCTCGCCGTCCCCGAGTTCCGCGTCGTCTTCGCCGCGCACGCGCTGTCCCTGCTCGGTGTGATCGTCACCGAGATCGCGCTCTCCGTCCTCGTCTACGACCTGACCGGCTCGCCCCTGATGAGCGCGCTCGCGTTCGCGGTGGGCTTCCTGCCGTATCTCATCGGCGGGACGCTCCTCGCCGGGATCGCCGACCGCTACCCGGCCCGACGCGTGCTCGTGGTCTGCGACCTGGTGTGCGCGGGCTGCGTCGCCGCGATGGTCACGCCGGGCACCGGCATCGCCGTACTGCTGCTGCTCCGCTGCGCGCTCGCCGTCGTCTCACCGGTGTTCGCGGGCACCAGGATGGCGACGCTCGCCGACATCCTCGGCGACGGCGACCTCTTCGTGCTCGGCCGCTCGCTGCTGCGAATCGTCTCGCAGAGTGCGCTGCTCGTCGGATACGGGCTCGGTGGCCTGCTGCTCACCGTCGTGTCTCCCCGCCACGCCCTGCTGATCACCGTGGGCACCTTCCTCGCCTCCGCGACCCTGCTGCGCCTCGGCACCCGGCACCGCCCCGCCCGGGCGAGCGGCGGGGGCGCCCTGCCGGCCGACTCCCTCAAGGGCGCCGGACGGGTCCTCGCGAACCGCCGGGTACGGGCGCTGCTCCTGCTGTTCTGGCTGCCGGCGATGTTCTCCGTCGCCCCGGAGGCCCTGTCCGCGCCCTATGCGGCCGAACTCGGTGCCGGTTCGACCGGGCTCGGGCTGCTGATGTGCGCCCTGCCCGTCGGCACGATCGCCGGCGAGCTGTACGCCGGTTCCCGGTTGCGCCCCGCCACCCGGGAACGGATCGCCCTCCCGCTGGTCTGCTGCACCCTCCTGCCCTACCTCGCCTACGCCTGCCGGCCGGGCCTCGCCCTCTCCCTGGTGCTGCTGGCGGTCGCGGGCGCCGGGTCCGCCTACACGCTCGGCCTCGACCAGTGGTTCGTCCGGGACGTGCCGCAGGAACTGCGCGGCCGGGCCATGACCCTGCTCACCGCCGGGCTGATGACGATCCAGGGCGTGGGCATGGCCCTGGCCGGTGTCGCCGCCGAGTTCGCCGGGGTGCGCGGGGCGGTCGTGGGCGCCGGGGCGCTCGGCACGGTGTGCTGCGCACTGCTCGCCGCGGAAGCCCGCAGGACCGCCGCAGGACCGCCGGACGACCGCCGGGGGACCGAAAGACGAGACAGGGCTGACCACGATGTGACCGGCCGGTAAGGTCTGGTGACGTGCCGAAGCCGCTCAGTCTCCCTTTCGACCCCATCGCCCGTGCCGACGAACACTGGAAGCAGCGCTGGGGAAACGTACCGTCGATGGCCGCCATCACCTCGATCATGCGGGCACAGCAGATCCTGCTCGCCGAGGTCGACGCGGTCGTCAAACCGTACGGACTGACCTTCGCGCGGTACGAGGCGCTGGTGCTGCTCACCTTCTCCAAGGCGGGTGAGCTGCCGATGTCGAAGATCGGTGAGCGGCTCATGGTGCACCCCACGTCCGTCACCAACACCGTGGACCGGCTGGTCAGATCCGGGCTCGTCGACAAACGCCCCAACCCCAACGACGGCCGCGGCACCCTCGCCTCCATCACCGACAAGGGCCGCGAGGTCTGCGACGCGGCCACCCGCGACCTGATGGAGATGGACTTCGGGCTCAGCGCCTACGACGCGGAGGAGTGCGCGGAGATCTTCGCGATGCTGCGCCCGCTCAGGGTCGCGGCGGCGGACTTCGAAGAGGACTGACCCGGGGAAAGATCGCCCGGAACCGGTCGTTACGCTCGTCCTCATGAAAAAGAGCGTGCTGACCCGCTACCGCGTCATGGCGTACGTCACGGGTGTCCTGCTGGTCCTGCTGTGCTTCAGCATGATCGCCAAGTACCTCCTCAAGATCGACGGCGCCGGCAGCTTCACCGAGGTCGTCGCCATCGCGCACGGCTGGCTGTACGTCGTCTACCTGCTCTTCGCGTTCGACCTGGGCTCCAAGGCGAAGTGGCCGGTCGGCAAGCAGCTCTGGGTGCTGCTCGCGGGGACGATCCCGACGGCCGCGTTCTTCGTGGAGCGGAAGATCAGCCACGAGCTGGAGTCGAAGATCGTCGAGCCGACTCCGGTCGCCGCGAAGGCGTAGGCCTCAACGCTTTCACCGCCGTACGGGTCGCGTGCGGCGGTCGCCCATCGACATTTACTAGGACGTCCTAGTAAATTCGAGGGTATGGACGCTGACGCCATCGCAGAGGGCCGCCGACGCTGGCAGGCCCGGTTCGACGCCGCACGCAAGCGTGAGGCCGACTTCACCACGCTCTCCGGGGACCCCGTCGAGCCGGTGTACGGGCCACGCCCCGGGGACAGGTACGACGGCTTCGAGCGGATCGGATGGCCCGGCGAGTACCCCTACACGCGCGGGCTGCACGCCACGGGCTACCGGGGGCGGACCTGGACGATCCGGCAGTTCGCCGGGTTCGGCAACGCCGAGCAGACCAACGAGCGGTACAAGAAGATCCTCGCCAACGGCGGCGGCGGACTCTCCGTCGCCTTCGACATGCCGACCCTCATGGGCCGCGACTCCGACGACCCGCGCTCCCTCGGCGAGGTCGGCCACTGCGGGGTCGCCATCGATTCCGCCGCCGACATGGAGGTCCTCTTCAAGGGCATCCCACTCGGTGACGTGACGACCTCCATGACCATCAGCGGGCCCGCCGTTCCCGTCTTCTGCATGTACCTGGTCGCCGCCGAACGGCAGGGCATCGACCCGGCCGTCCTCAACGGCACGCTCCAGACGGACATCTTCAAGGAGTACATCGCCCAGAAGGAGTGGCTCTTCCAGCCCGAGCCGCATCTGCGCCTCATCGGCGACCTCATGGAGTACTGCGCGACCGGCATCCCCGCCTACAAGCCGCTGTCCGTCTCCGGCTACCACATCCGCGAGGCCGGCTCCACGGCCGCACAGGAGCTGGCGTACACGCTGGCCGACGGCTTCGGGTACGTCGAACTCGGGCTGTCCCGGGGCCTCGACGTGGACGTGTTCGCACCCGGTCTGTCCTTCTTCTTCGACGCGCACGTCGACTTCTTCGAGGAGATCGCCAAGTTCCGCGCCGCGCGCCGCATTTGGGCCCGCTGGATGCGGGACGTCTACGGCGCGCGGTCCGAGAAGGCGCAGTGGCTGCGCTTCCACACCCAGACCGCCGGCGTCTCACTGACGGCGCAGCAGCCGTACAACAACGTCGTCCGTACGGCAGTCGAGGCCCTTGCCGCGGTGCTCGGCGGGACCAACTCGCTGCACACCAACGCCCTGGACGAGACCCTCGCGCTGCCGAGCGAGCAGGCCGCGGAGATCGCGCTGCGCACGCAGCAGGTGCTGATGGAGGAGACCGGGGTCGCCAACGTGGCGGATCCGCTGGGCGGTTCGTGGTACGTCGAGCAGCTCACCGACCGGATCGAGGCGGACGCCGAGAAGATCTTCGAGCAGATCAGGGAGCGCGGGCTGCGGGCCCACCCGGACGGACAGCACCCGATCGGGCCGATCACCTCCGGGATCCTGCGCGGGATCGAGGACGGCTGGTTCACCGGTGAGATCGCCGAGGCCGCCTTCCAGTACCAGCGGTCCGTGGAGAAGGGCGACAAGCGGGTCGTGGGCGTCAATGTGCACCACGGTTCGGTCACCGGGGACCTGGAGATCCTGCGGGTCAGTCACGAGGTGGAGCGGGACCAGGTCCGGGAGTTGGGGGCGCGGAAGGGCGCGCGGGACGAGGCGGCCGTAGCGGCGGCCCTGGACGCGATGCTGGCTGCCGCGCGGGACGGGTCGAACATGATCGGGCCGATGCTGGACGCGGCGCGGGCCGAGGCGACGCTGGGTGAGATCTGCGGGGTGCTGCGGGAGGAGTGGGGCGTCTACACGGAGCCCGCCGGCTTCTAGGGCGGAGGTGTCCGCGTCCCGCTGAGCGAGGTCAGGCCGAGCAGCAGGACCTGGGTGAAGCTGCGGACCCAGTCCTCGTCGGCGGGTTCCGCGCTGACCAGGGTGCGGTGGACGACCGCACCGGCGACCACGTCGAAGATCAGGTCGGCGGTGCGCGCGGCCTCCGAGGGGTCCGATTCGGGGGGCAGTTCGCCGCGCGCCTGGGCGCGGGCCCTGCCCTCCACGACCAGGCACTTCTGCCGGTCGACGATCGACTCGCGGATGCGTTCGCGCAGGGCGTCGTCGCGGACGGACTCGGCGACCACCGCCATCAGTCCGCTCTTGGCCTCCGGGCGGGCCAGGATCGCCGCGAACTGGAGGACGACGCCCTCGATGTCGGCGGCCAGGGTGCCCCGGTCGGGGAGTTCCAGCTCGTCGAAGAGTTCGGCGACCGCGTCGACGACGAGTTCGTTCTTGCCTGCCCAGCGGCGGTAGAGGGTCGTTTTCGCAACCCCGGCGCGGGTCGCCACGTCTCCCAGCGTGAGCTTGGACCAGCCGAGTTCGACCAGTGCCTCCCGGGTGGCCGCGAGGATCGCGGTGTCCGCGGTGGTGCTGCGGGGGCGGCCCGCGGCGCGTGGGACGGGAGTGCGGCTCTGCATCCCTCGACCATAACCGGCGGTTCCTGTGGTGCAGTGAGGGAGATCACCGGGTATCCCTTTCCGCGAGGCACCCGGCACCATTACGCTACGACTCGTAGCGAAACCACGGGCGTGGGGTGGGGATCCGACGCCGAACAGCACTTACCGGACCGGCTTTCACAACGCTTTTCATTCACACGCGCGGACGGGGGAGGATAGACGCATGCAGCCACGGAACATGTCCATGAGCGGAGTCGTCGACCTCGCCGCGGTGAAGGCGGCCCAGGAGGCCAAGGCCAAGGCGGAGCAGGCGCGCGCCGAATCCGCCAGGCAGGGCGGTGGCGGAGCCGTCTCGCCGGCCGATCTTGTCATCGACGTAGATGAGGCGGGCTTCGAGAGCGAGGTCCTGCAGCGGTCCACCGAGGTCCCGGTCGTCATCGACTTCTGGGCCGAGTGGTGCGAGCCGTGCAAGCAGCTGAGCCCGATCCTGGAGCGGCTCGCCCTCGACTACAACGGGCGCTTCGTCCTCGCCAGGATCGACGTCGACGCCAATCAGATGCTGATGCAGCAGTTCGGGGTGCAGGGCATCCCGGCCGTCTTCGCGGTGGTCGCCGGGCAGGCGCTGCCGCTCTTCCAGGGGGCCGCCGCCGAACCGCAGATCCGCCAGACCCTCGACCAGCTGATCCAGGTCGCCGAGCAGCGCTTCGGTCTCACCGGGCTGGACGTCGACCCGGACGCCGTACCGGGGGAGCGGCCCGAGGCCGCGGCCGAGATGCCGGCCGGTCCCTACGACGGCCTGCTGGAAGCCGCCGTACAGGCCCTGGACGCCGGGGACTTCGGCGGGGCCGTGCAGGCCTACAAGAACGTGCTGAGCGACGACCCGGCCAACTCGGAGGCCAAGCTCGGGCTCGCGCAGGCCGAGCTGCTGCAGCGGGTCTCGGTGCTCGACCCGCAGCAGGTGCGTACGGAGGCCGCCGCGAAGCCGGGTGACGTGCCGGCGCAGATCGCCGCCGCCGACCTGGATCTGGTGGGCGGTCATGTCGAGGACGCGTTCGGGCGGTTGATCGACACCGTGCGGCGCACGGTGGGTGACGACCGGGACACCGTACGGGTGCGGCTGCTGGAGCTGTTCGAGGTTGTCGGAGCCGACGACCCGAGGGTGACGGCGGCCCGGCGGGCACTGGCGCGGGCGCTGTTCTGAGCGGCGTCCGAGGCCGGTTCTGACCAGTCGGTAAACCTCGGGAACGGTGTTGCCGGTGTGAAAGATTTGCCGACGGAGTGTCACTGCGGCCGCGCTTTACCAAATCTTGGTAATCGCGGTCGCTGTTACTTGGAGTAAGCCGGAGCCGTTGTTCTGTCGGATTCCGTCCGAAGATCCACGGTTTTGTCCTGGCCCACGATGACACCCAGCGTCGCCGGTCGATACCGGCGGGTCGTTGTTCGGTTATCCGGTCGTTACTACCCAGTAACGAAGCCCCTTGTGCGGGCGGCGAGAATGCACCACGATCGGCGACGCTCGGTCCGTTTCCGTACCCCGACAGCCGGTCGGGTCGACGGGGTCTCCTGGGTCCCCACCGAGTAGAGCCGGAAACAATGGAGTCGGCTCTTGGGCAGGGGGGTCTTCGCCGTACGGCGGAGCCTGTCCAGCAAGGTTGTGCGTGATGTGCGTCAGGCGCGACCAGTGGTTGTCGCTCGGGGGTGATCGCCGGTGATCGGTGCGCGGGTTCGCGCCTCCGGGTACAGGCGCTCCCCTTCCCGAGGACGTAGCACTTCTCCCATCCCTGCCCGGCTGAGCCGCCATCTGGGGGCAGTCAGGGCCAGGAGATGTACGTCCGAGAAGGAGGAAATATGGAGTCCCAGGTGCGTGGCGGGACGAGATGGAAGCGCTTCGCTGTGGTCATGGTGCCCAGCGTCGCCGCTACGGCGTGTATAGGTGTCGCCCTCGCGCAGGGCGCTCTTGCCGCGTCGTTCGCAGTTTCCGGCCAGTCGTTCAAGGTGACGGCCGACCAGCTCGACGGCACGGGCTTCACGCAGTACGGAGCCCTGGACTCGGGCTACAACCTGGACGGCAGCAAGACGGCTCACCCCGTCGCCGTCTCGGCGTTCAAGTCCGCCTCGATCACCAACATGTGCCAGTCGGTGGTCACGCCCAACATCCCGATCTTCGGATCGGTCAGCCTCATGCTGAAGGCGGGCGGCGACGGTACGCCGGTCCAGGCCGAGAACCTGTACATCGACGTCCAGGACCTCAACGCCGACGCGGTGTTCCACAACATCGACATCGGTGTGGCCGCCGGAAGCGCGACCAAGGGTCCGGGCATGAAGGGCGGCAGCGAAGCTGCCAACCCGTACGGATTCGCGCAGCAGGCCGAGTCGGCCACGCTGACCCACGTGCAGCAGACGGCGTGGGCCACCACTGCCGGAACCTTCAAGCTCAGCGGGCTGAAGATGTCGGTGTCGACGGGCACCCACGAGTGCTACTAGGCACGTGACGGCGGGCGGGGGAGCCGGTGGCGCCCCCGCCCGTCCATCTTCCAACCGCACCTTCACACGAGGTGCAACTCTCCACCACAGCAACGCCGTACCAGGGAGCTGTTTTCGATGAGCGCCGAGACTCCTGCCGCACCCGGTCAGTTCACCCGCCGGAGGCTGCAGTTCCGCGCCTGGCGTGGCACGAGGCCGTTCTGGGCCGGTCTGTTCGTCATGTTCGGCGGACTCCCGATCGCCTACTTCCCGTACGCGCATCTCCAGATCGGGCATCTGACGCTGGCGATGGCCACCACCGCGGGCGCCGGGTCGCTGATCATCGGTGTGCTGCTCGTCGTCCTGGGCTTCAGCCTCTGGTTCCAGAAGCACGTGCGCACCTTCGCGGGTGTCGCGGCCATTCTGCTGGCGCTGGTGTCCATCCCCGTGTCCAACCTCGGCGGCTTCCTCATCGGCTTCCTCCTCGCCATGGTCGGCGGAGCGATGGCCGTGTCGTGGGCGCCGGGCCCACCGCCGGAGCCGCAGGCGGTGCCCGAGGACACGCAGGGAGAGGGCGGCGCGCCCGCAGCCGCGCCGTACGAGGCCGCGCCTCACGAGTCCGCGTCGTACTACGAAGCCGCGCCTCAGGAGTCAGCGCCGCACGAGTCCGCCGACGACGCGGACGAGCCCAAGGATCTGTCAGGAACGAGCCCGGTGAGCAACGGGGCGAACGGGAGGCACAGTGCCGGCTGACGAGGTGACCCACGGGACTGACGTGGACGCGTCCCGTGTGAGAACCGGGCCGCGGCACGCGGCGCCCAAGAAGCCGCTGTTCACCAGGCTCCACATGCCCGCCGGCAAGGCGATAGCCACGGTGGCGATGCCGACCGCCGTCATCATGGGGATGGGCTTCACGTCGTCCCTGGCACTCGCCGACAACGGCTCGACGACCTCGCCGTCGTCGAAGAGCCTGACGGCCGACGAGTACAAGGACTGCGTCTCGGCCCTCGCCGAGTCGACGTCGAGCGCTTCGGCCACGCCGTCCGCGTCCGCGAGCGAGTCCTCGGACTCCTCCAAGGACAGCGCGACACCCTCGGCCACGGCGACGGACTCCGCCACGAAGGACACGGGCAAGACCTCATCGTCGGATTCAGGTTCCGACGACACGGCCACGCCCACGCCGTCCGCCACGGCGAGCAAGTCGGCGGACACGAGCGGTTCTTCGAGCAGCACCGCCACCGCGACGCCCTCCGCGTCCGCGAGCAGCGGCAACCTGCTGGACACCATCGGCGACGCCATCACCGGCATCCTCACCGGCGGTTCGTCGAGTTCGGACTCCACGGCTAGCGCCACGCCGACGCCGACCGCGTCCGCGTCCGCCTCGACGAGTTCCGGCGACAGCTCCTCCAGCGCGTCCGACACCGTCAAGGACACCACCAAGAAGGTCACCGACACGGTCGACGACACCGTGAAGGACACCACCGACACGGCGACCAAGGCGGCCGACGCGGCCACCAAGGCGGCGGAGGACACGGCCACCGCGACGGCCACCCCGAGCCCGTCCGCGAGCGCGAGTGCCGACACCTCGGACTGCCCGGTCGCCACGGACGACACCAGCGGCGTCGACAACAAGATCCTGGTGCCCGACGACCCCTGGTACCTGAACGCCAGCTCGCTGCTGCTCAAGGGCGCCGACTACCAGGGCGTCGTCGAGGTGAAGACCGCCAGCGGCAAGGTGAAGAAGGTCCTGAAGTACGTCATCTCGGGCGGGACCGACATCGGCGACCTGCACCAGACGGTGGACGACAAGCAGTCCGGCAAGACCTACCACGTGCAGGCGGCCAAGGGCTCGACGTCCACGATCCGCGACGGCGACACGGTGATGTACACGGAGTCCATCTCGGGCAACCTGTTCGGTCTGATCCCGATCACGTTCGACCCGGACAACCCGCCCCCGCTGAACATCCCGCTGATCTACTTCACCAACGTGAAGGTGGTCCAGGCCGGTCAGTTCGGCGGCACGCTGACCGTCCCGGGACTGCACAACTACATCGACTGAGCGACCACCAGAGCCCGTTCGGGAGCCGCGCACGAACTGAGGGCGCCCCCTTTCCCAGGGGGCGCCCTCAGCGCCGTACAAGAGCCTTCAGCGGTACGTCAGTTGCCCTTGCCGCCGCCGAGGTGGTGGACGCGGAGCATGTTCGTGGTGCCGGCCACACCGGGAGGTGAGCCGGCGGTGATGATGACGGTCTCGCCCGGGTTGAAGCGGTTGATCTTGGCGATCTCGCCGTCGACCATGTCGACCATCTCGTCCGTGCTGTTGACGAACGGCACCACATGCGACTCCACGCCCCAGCTGAGCGTCAGCTGGTTGCGGGTGCCCTCGTCGGTGGTGAAGGCGACGATCGGCTGCGAGGCGCGGTAGCGGGACAGCCGTCGGGCGGTGTCACCGGACTGCGTGAACGCCACCAGGGCCCGGCCGCCGAGGAAGTCGGCGATCTCGCACGCGGCACGCGCGATCGAACCACCCTGCGTACGCGGCTTCTTGCCCGGCACGAGCGGCTGTAGGCCCTTGCTGAGCAGCTCCTCCTCGGCCGCCTGGACGATCTTCGACATCGTCTGCACGGTCTCGATCGGATAGGCGCCCACCGAGGACTCGGCGGACAGCATGACCGCGTCCGCGCCGTCCAGGATCGCGTTGGCCACATCGGAGGCCTCGGCGCGCGTGGGGCGGGAGTTGGTGATCATCGACTCCATCATCTGGGTCGCCACGATCACCGGCTTGGCGTTCCGCCGGCACAGCTCCACCAGGCGCTTCTGCACCATCGGGACCTTCTCCAGCGGGTACTCGACGGCGAGGTCGCCACGGGCCACCATCACCGCGTCGAACGCCGCGACCACGGCCTCCATGTTGGCGACCGCCTGCGGCTTCTCCACCTTGGCGATGACGGGGACCCGGCGGCCCTCCTCGTCCATCACCTTGTGGACGTCGTACACGTCACTGGCGTCGCGCACGAAGGACAGGGCGACCATGTCGCAGCCCATCCGCAGCGCGAAGCGCAGGTCCTCGACGTCCTTCTCGGAGAGCGCGGGCACGTTCACGGCCGCGCCGGGCAGGTTGATGCCCTTGTGGTCGGAGATGACGCCGCCCTCGATGACGATCGTCTTCACCCGGGGGCCCTCGACGCTCAGGACCTTCAGCTCGACGTTGCCGTCGTTGATGAGGACCTGGTCGCCGCGGGAGACGTCACCGGGCAGGCCCTTGTACGTCGTACCGCAGATGGTCTTGTCGCCCGGGACGTCCTCGGTGGTGATGGTGAACTCGTCACCGCGTACCAGCTCGACGGGACCCTCGGTGAAGGTCTCCAGGCGGATCTTCGGGCCCTGCAGGTCGGCGAGGACGCCGACGGCACGGCCGGTCTCCTTGGCCGCGGCACGGACGCGGTCGTACCGGCCCTGGTGCTCGGCGTGGGTACCGTGGCTGAAATTGAAGCGGGCCACATTCATGCCGGCCTCGATCAGCGACACCAACTGCTCGTGGGAGTCGACCGCGGGGCCGAGAGTACAGACGATTTTCGAACGGCGCATGGGGCGATCCTATCGGTTTGTTTCGCTACGGAATATTCCGTCTGGCGGAAGATACAAATGGGCGGGCATGCGCTCAGGCGTTGGAATTTCCCACCAGTGCATAGGTCTGTGTGGCGATCTCCAATTCCTCGTCCGTCGGCACCACCGCGACCGCCACCCGCCCGGACGCGGGCGAGATCAGCCGCGGCTCGTCACTCCGCACGGCGTTCAGCGCGCCGTCGACCTCTAGCCCCAGCAGCTCCAGGCCCGCGACGGTGGCTTCCCGTACCTCGCTGTCGTTCTCCCCGACTCCCGCCGTGAAGGCGACCGCGTCCACCCGGCCGAGTACCGCGTAGTAGGCACCGATGTACTTCTTCAAACGGTGAATGTAGATGTCGAAGGCCAGTTCCGCCCGCTCGTCACCCTCGTCGATCCGGCGCCGGATCTCCCGCATGTCGTTGTCCCCGCACAACCCGATCAGACCGCTCTTCTTGTTGAGAAGAGTGTCGATCTCATCGGTGGACATTCCGCCAACACGCATCAAATGGAAGATGACGGCCGGATCCAGGTCTCCCGACCGGGTCCCCATCACCAGCCCCTCCAGCGGGGTCAGCCCCATGGAGGTCTCCACGCATCGGCCCTTTTCGACCGCCGACGCGGACGCCCCGTTCCCGAGATGCAGCACGATCACGTTGACGTCCTCGGGCGCCTTCCCCAGCAGCTTCGCCGTCGCCCGCGACACATACGCGTGCGAGGTCCCGTGGAACCCGTACCGCCGGATCCGGTACGCGTCGGCGGTCGCCACGTCGATCGCGTAGCGCGCGGCCGACTCCGGCATCGTCGTGTGGAACGCGGTGTCGAACACGGCCACCTGCGGCAGATCGGGCCGCAGCGTCATCGCGGTCCGGATCCCGACCAGGTTCGCCGGATTGTGCAGCGGAGCCACCGGTATCAGCCGCTCGATCTCCGCGAGCACGGTGTCGTCGATGATCGTGGGCGCGGTGAAGGTGATCCCGCCGTGCACGACCCGATGCCCGATGGCCGCCAACTCCGGTGAATCCAGACCGAGTCCGTCCTTGGTCAGTTCTTCGGCCACGGCCTTCAGGGCGGCCTCGTGATCGGCGATCGGCGCGATCGACTCCCGTACGGCGCCGGTCGTGACGCAGGTGTGCTTGAGCCGGGAGGTCTCCTCGCCGATGCGCTCGACGAGCCCCAGGGCCAGCCGCTCGCCGCCGCGCATGTCGAGCAGTTGGTATTTCACCGAGGAGGAGCCGGAGTTGAGGACGAGGACACGGGTCGCGGTCACTGCTGGGACGCCTTCTCGGTCGGGTGCTGGGCCTGGGTCTCAGGGCTCTGAGACTGGTTCTTGGGGTTCTGCGACTGGATCGCCGTGATGGCGACGGTGTTCACGATGTCCGAAACGAGGGCGCCCCGGGACAGGTCGTTGACCGGCTTGCGCAGCCCCTGGAGCACCGGCCCGACGGCGATCGCGCCGGCCGAACGCTGCACGGCCTTGTAGGTGTTGTTGCCGGTGTTGAGGTCGGGGAAGATCAACACGCTTGCCCGGCCCGCGACTTCGGACTCCGGCATCTTGGTGGCGGCGACACTCGGCTCGACGGCGGCGTCGTACTGGATGGGCCCCTCGATCCGCAGATCGGCCCGCCGCAGCCGGACCAGCTCGGTGGCCTCGCGCACCTTGTCGACGTCGGCGCCCGAGCCGGACGTACCGGTCGAGTACGACAGCATCGCGATCCGCGCCGCGACCCCGAACTGCTCGGCGGTGGCGGCCGATTGGACGGCGATGTCGGCCAACTGCTCGGCGTTCGGGTCCGGGTTGACCGCGCAGTCGCCGTACACCAGCACCTTGTCGGCGAGGCACATGAAGAAGACGGACGAGACGATGCCGGCGTCCGGCTTGGTCTTGATGATCTCGAAGGCGGGCCGGATGGTGGCGGCCGTGGAGTGCACGGCGCCCGAGACCATGCCGTCGGCGAGGCCCGCCTGCACCATCAGGGTGCCGAAGTAGTTCACGTCGGCGACGACGTCGTAGGCCAGCTCGACGGTCACGCCCTTGTGGGCGCGGAGTTGGGCGTACTTCTCGGCGAAGCGGTCGCGGAGTTCGGAGGTCTGCGGGTCGATCAGCTGGGCGGCGCTGAGGTCGATGCCGAGGTCGGCGGCCCGCTTGCGGATCTGGTCCTCGGGACCGAGCAGGGTCAGCTCGCAGACACCCCGGCGCAGCAGCACCTCGGCGGCGTGCAGGACGCGGGGTTCCGTGCCCTCGGGGAGGACGATCCGCCGCTTGTCGGAGCGGGCCCGCTCCAGGAGCGTGTGCTCGAACATCATCGGGGTGAGGCGGTCGCTGCTCGGCGCGGAGACCCGCCTGAGCAGGTCGCCGGTGTCGACGTACCGCTCGAAGAGGCCGAGCGCGGTCTCCGCCTTGCGCGGGGTGGCCGCGTTCAACTTCCCTTCCAGGGTGAAGAGTTCACCGGCGGTGGGAAAGGAGTTCCCGGGCACCGACACCACCGGGGTGCCCGGGGCGAGGCGGGCGGCGAGGGTGAGGATCCCGTCGCTCGGCACCTCGTTCAGGGTGAGCAGTACGCCGGCTATCGGCGGGGTGCCGGCACTGTGCGCGGCCAGTGCTCCGACGACGAGGTCGGCGCGGTCGCCCGGGGTGACGACGAGACAGCCGGGCGTCAGCGCGTTCAGGAAGGTGGGCAGCATCGCCCCGCCGAACACGAAGTCCAGCGCGTCCCGCGCGAGCCCCGAGTCGTCCCCGAGGAGGACCCGGCCGCCGAGCGCGTGGGTGATCTGCGCGACGGTCGGCGCGGAGAGCGCGGGCTCGTCCGGTACGACGTAACAGGGCACCGGCAGCCGGGCGGAAAGGCGCTGGGCGATCTCCTCCCGGTCCTCGCGGGCGACCCGGTTGGTGACCATGGCGAGGACGTCGCAGCCGAGGCCGTCGTAGGCCCGGTACGCGTTGCGCGTCTCCGCGAGCACGGACTCGGCGGTCTGCTTGCGCCCGCCGACCACGGGGATCACGGACGCGCCGAACTCGTTGGCGAGACGGGCGTTGAGGGCCAGCTCGTCCGGGAACTGGGTGTCCGCGAAGTCGGTGCCGAGGACGAGGACGACGTCGTAGTCACGGGCGACGAGATGGAACCGCTCGACGAGCGTCGAGATGAGCTCATCCGTCCCCTGCTCGGCCTGGAGGGCGGACGCCTCGTGGTAGTCCATGCCGTAGACGGTCGACGGGTCCTGCGAGAGCCGATAGCGGGTGCGCAGCAGTTCGAACAGCCGATCGGGATCGTCGTGGACGAGGGGACGGAACACCCCCACCCGGTCGACCTGTCGGGTCAGGAGCTCCATGACCCCCAGCTCGACGACCTGACGGCCGTCGCCGCGGTCGATCCCGGTCACGTACACGCTGCGGGTCACGCGTGGTCTCCCCTTCCGGCGGATTCTGGCGGTCTCTGGCTGCCCGTTCCGGCGGTCACAAAAATCGCCTACAGGGGTGAGCAGAACCCTCTTGACAATACCTCTGGGGGTGGTTACGGCGCCCGCCGGTCCGACGGGAGCGACGCCGCCCTGAGGGACATGAAACAATCGGGTCCGGCTCACCGGTCTCAACAGCGAGCAGGAGACACAGCACGATGCGCATCGGAGTTCTCACCGCAGGCGGCGACTGCCCCGGCCTGAACGCCGTGATCCGATCGGTCGTGCACCGAGCGGTCGACAACTACGGCGACGAGGTCATCGGCTTCGAGGACGGCTACGCCGGACTGCTCGAAGGCCACTACCGCACCCTCGACCTCGACGCGGTCAGCGGCATCCTCGCCCGCGGCGGCACGATCCTGGGCTCCTCACGGCTGGAGCGCGACCGGCTGCGCGAGGCCTGCGAGAACGCGCTGGACATCGCGCGGGACTTCGGGATCGACGCCCTGATCCCGATCGGTGGCGAGGGCACCCTGACGGCGGCGCGCATGCTGTCGGACGCCGGATTGCCGGTGGTCGGGGTCCCCAAGACGATCGACAACGACATCTCGTCGACGGACCGGACCTTCGGCTTCGACACGGCGGTGGGGGTGGCGACGGAGGCGATGGACCGCCTCAAGACGACCGCGGAATCCCACCAGCGAGTGATGGTCGTCGAGGTCATGGGCCGGCACGCGGGCTGGATCGCGCTGGAGTCCGGGATGGCGGCGGGTGCCCACGGCATCTGTCTGCCCGAGCGTCCCTTCGACCCCGCCGACCTGGTCAAGATGGTCGAGGAACGCTTCGCCCGCGGCAAGCGGTTCGCCGTCGTCTGCGTCGCCGAGGGCGCCCACCCCGCCGAGGGCTCCATGGACTACGGCAAGGGCGAGATCGACGCGTTCGGCCACGAGCGCTTCCAGGGCATCGGCACGGCACTGGCGTACGAGCTGGAGCGCCGCCTCGGCAAGGAGGCCAAGCCGGTCATCCTCGGCCACATCCAGCGCGGCGGCGTACCGACCGCGTACGACCGGGTGCTCGCGACGCGCTTCGGCTGGCACGCGGTGGAGGCGGCGCACCGGGGAGAGTTCGGCCGGATGACGGCGCTGCGCGGCACGGACGTGGTGATGGTGCCGCTGGCGGAGGCGGTCACCGAGCTGAAGACGGTGCCGAAGGACCGGATGGACGAGGCGGAGTCGGTCTTCTAGCCGCTGGTGCAGTGATCGCGTGAGTTCACTCATGGCCATGGCAGAGTCGTCGTCATGACGTCGGACGACCTGGACGACTTCGACGACCTGGCCGACCTGCCGGAGTGGCTGGGCGGCTGGTGCGAGAAGCACTTGGGGAGCGGGCCGCAGCGCGTGCTGTTCCAACAGCAGTCGATCTCGGCGGTGTTCGGGCTGCGTCTGGCCGACGGCCGGGACGTCGTGGTGAAATCACGGGAGGACGACGGCCGGACCGCCGCGTGCGTCGCCGCACAGGCCCAGCTGGCGGAACGAGGGTTTCCGTGCCCCCGGCCGATCACGCCCGTGTCCGCGGTCGGCGCGCTCGGTGTGCACGCCGAGGAGTTCCGGCCCGGCGGCGAGGTGCTGCCCGGCGACTCGCCGGAGGTCGCCGTGCGGTACGCGGCGGTCTTCGCCCGGCTGATGGCCGAACTGACCCAGGTGACCGTCGAGCCGCCGCTGCCGAACCCGCGCTGGGCACGCTGGGACCACACGGATCCGGGGCTGTGGCCGGCGATCGGCGTCCTCGACGAACGGGACCAGAGCGCCGTACCGGCGTACGTAGTCGAGACCGCCCGGCGAGCCCGCACCCGCCTGCTGGGGGCCGGCCTGCCGTGTGTGCTGGGGCATGCCGACTTCGAGGCGCAGAACCTCCGTTGGCGCGGCGGCGAGGTGGGGGCCGTGCACGACTGGGACAGCCTGGCGTGGCAGCCGGAGGCGGCACTGGTGGGCACGGCGTGCGGAACGTTCTCCACCATGTCGCCGCCCACGCTGGCCCCGATCGACAGTTCCGCCGCGTTCCTGACGGCCTATCAGGAACTTCGCGGACGCCGGTTCACCGCGCAGGAGTTGGAGATCGCCTGGGCGGCCAGTCTGTGGCCGGCGCTGCACAACGCCCGCTGGGAGGCTCTCCACGGAGACCCTCCGGTGTGCCTCGACGCGGTCCGCGTACAGGCGGCCGAGCGGTTGCGGCGGGCGAACGCGTAGTGGGACGGAGGGCTAGGTAGTGGGACGGAGGGCTAGTACGTACTCCTCTCGACCATGGCCCAGAAGCGGTCGATGATCTGGTCGAGGAAGTCGCGGCCGGCCTCGCTCGCGTCGCCGGGGGAGTTGCCGCCGGCCCAGCTGAGGGTGGCGAGCATCTGCCCCTGGTAGTCCTGGTGGAGTTCCTTGAGGGAGTCCTCCAGGAGGTGCCGGTCCAGGGGCACCATTTTGCCGATCGGCCGTACGTAGGCCTGCCAGCGGGTGGTCACCGCGCTGCGCAGCAACTCCGCGAGCTTGGCGTTGCGTCCGGTGACGCTGATGAAGTCGGGCAGCGAGAGGTCGAGCACATCGGCGAGCGCGGCGGACTGGCGCTCGGTGCCGCGCCACTCGTCGTTCTCCTCCATCCGCAAATACACGAGGAGTTCGAGCCCGACGGCACGCGCGATGTCCTCCGGCGCGAGGCCACGGGCGAGCCGGTGCTCACGCAGCGTGCGTGGCCTGCCGATGAGTTCACTCGCGGAACACCACAACACACCCGCGAGCGCGGTGAGTTCGGGACTCGACGGAGCGGTGAGCCCACGCTCCCAGGCGATGACCAGGTCCGGAGTGACATAGGGCAGCCCGAACGAGGCACGCATTCCGTACGCGACGTGTTCGGGACCCATGTTCAGAGCGGTCCTGAGCCTGCGCGCGGCGGGGGCGTTGAACGGCGGTGTGGGCGGCGTGGACTGGCTGGGTTGAGCTGAGGGTCGGCGCACGGGGCACAAGTTAGGGGCGCCTGGGTGCGGTGACTACGGTCTGTTCGGCCAGGATTACGGATTGTATGAATGTACGGATTCGATCGGGTGGGGGAGATCGAATGCGGCTGGGCCGGCGGTGGATGGTGACGGTGAGTGATGGCTGGGGGAGTCGGATGGTGACCTGGGGGTGGTGAATATGCCGCTCTACCTTGCCATTTGCCGGAGCGGGGGGCATTGGCCGAGGGAGTGGGGGGTGGTGCGGCGGTCCCGAGTGTGTGGGCGGGGGTCGAAGAGGAGTGCGTTTGTGGTGGGGGTGATGATCGGGTGTGGGGGGAAGTGGGGGTGGCGGGATATCGACGGTGGGTGTGGGGCGGGCTTGTCGGCCCGACGGCCGCTGACCGCCGGTCAGTGGTTCAGGTGCGCACCGCGTCCACGGCGGCGTCGAGCACCAGCGTCCAGGGGAATTCCCTCGGCTTGCCCTGCCCGGGCTGGTTCGGCACGAAGCCGCCCTCGCCGTAGAGGAGTTGTACGCCCATGGCACGCAGCTCGGCGACGCTGCGCTCGAACTGCCGGTGCTGCACGTACGCCGAGTTGACGCAGGGCATGGCGACGATGGGGATGCCCTTGCCGATACCTTCGGCGACGACGCCGACCACGAAGTCGTGGGTCAGCCCGAGTGCCCACGAGTTGATCGTGTTGAAGGTCGCCGGCGCGACCGCGATCACGTCCGCCTTCGGCCACACGTCAGGCTCGCCCGGCATCTTGTATTCGCTGCGCACGGGGTGGCCTCGACGGCCTGTGTCTGCGCACCGGCAACTTCCTGAAAAGTCAAGGCCGGCCCGTGGACGAGGAGTTGTGGGCCATCGACGGCACGGACTGCTCGCCGTGCGACGACAAGGTCCCCGACAGCCACTGACCACCCGCTACAGTCGGCCCCCGCTCTTCCGCTCCCCGGGAGGGCGGGGGCCCCAGCCTTCCGACATGACGCAGAGGAACGACGCCGTGCCCGTACCCCACGACATCCCGGCCGGGACCGAACTGTGGGACGCCTACGCCGAGGCCGCGTTCAAGGACGATGCCGAGCCCACGTTCTGCTGGACGCAGTACGCCGGTCATGGCCCCGGTCCCGAACTGCTCGGCGATCCACGCAGTGTGCTGGAGATCGGGTGCGGGACCGGTCGTGCACTCGCGCACCTTGCAGGGCGGGGCGTCAGTGCGCAGGGCGTCGACCTCTCGCCGGTCATGGTCAAGAAGGTGAGCGAACGGTGGGGCGGTACCGGCGCCCAGTTCGCTTGTGGGGAGGTCTTGGAGTATCTCGGCTCGTGCGAGGACAGCTACGACGCGGTCTACTCGATCTTCGGCGCGGCCTGGTTCACCGACCCGAGTCGGCTCTTCCCGCTCGTACGGGCACGACTCAACCCGGGTGGTGTCTTTGTGTTTTCGCAGCCGCCGGCCATTCCTGGCGCGTACGGACCGCAGGGCATGTACAAGGGGGGCTTCGCGGGCAAGGCGATGTTCACGTACCGGTACAGCTATCGGCCTGCTGTTTGGGAACGGTTGCTGACTCGGGCCGGGTTCGCGGCGGCTGTGGCGGCCGTTCTTGATGCGCCTGAGCTTGGCCGTATTGGGACGTTGATCGTGCGTGGCGAGGTTTAGCGCCAGTTCACGACTAACCGGACGGGCGTGCGTGGTACTCCCCTTGCCGATTGGCGGCGGGCTGGCATGTGCCGTGGCAGGCGGCGTTGCAGGTGTTGGGGTGTGGGTGGATGCGGGAGAGTGGTGGTTATTGCTGTTCTGCGGCCCGGGCGCGGGCTTGGGCCGCTTCGGTGGGGGCGTTGGCTCGGGTAAAGGCGTCGGCTGACTGGAGGAAGCAGGTGTGGGCCTCGGGAGAGCGGCCGGCGTCCCCGTGGAGCAGGGCGAGGTTGTAGAGGACCTTGCCCGTCCAGTACCAGTCTTCGAACTCCTGGTAGACCTCCAGCGCCTTCGCGTACGCCTCGACCGCCTCCGCCATCCGGCCCTTCTTCCGCAGGGCGCTGCCACGTTCTGCCGTGTATTCGAGCGGCTGCGCGGTCAGGACGGCGACCGTGGGCGGTGTGTCGGGCACCTCTTCACGGTACTGCCAAGTCGCCTGGCCAGAGCGGGTGTTGGGCGGGGGCCGTGGGCGTACCGTATTGGCACGCGATTCGGGGGCGGCGGCACGGGGACGGCACGATGGGTGAGCAGTACGGCGGGGATCATCAGGATTTCCGGGGCGGGAAGTTCAACGGCCCCTTCACCGCGAAGGCGGAGTACCACCAGCACGGGCTGGCGCCCACCGCACTCGATGCCTTGCCTCCTAAGGTGGCCGGGTTCACCGGTCGTAGTGACCAACTCGGGGAGCTGCTCGGCGCGTTCGACCCGGGTGGGAGCGGCGAAGCGCCGGGTGCCGTGCTGGTTGCTGCGGTGTCTGGGCTCGGGGGGATTGGGAAAACCGCGCTTGCGGTGGAGGCGGCGCACGCGGCCCGCGGCAAGGGGTGGTTCCCGGGTGGTGTGCTCTTCGTCAATTTGCATGGGTACGACGATGATCGCGTTACGGCGGAACAGGCGCTGGAGACTCTGCTGAGGGGGCTGGGGACGCCGCCGGAACACATTCCTAACGGGGCGGATGCGCGGGCTGCGTTGTATCGATCGGTACTCGCCGCGCGGGAGCGGGAGTTGGGGGCGGTGCTGGTCCTGGCCGACAACGCGTCCTCGGCTGAGCAGGTGCGTCCGTTGCATCCCGGGGGTGGGCGGCATCGGCTGCTTGCCACTTCGCGGAGCAAGTTGCCTCAACTGGGGGCGCGGCTGCTGGCGTTGGGGGAGTTGAGTCGGGGAGAGGCGTACGACCTTCTGGACCGGGCGTTGCGGATCGCCGCTCCGGGGGATGCGCGGGTGGTGGATGAGGGGGAGGCGGCTGCCGAACTCGCCTTGCTCTGTGGGCATTTGCCCCTTGCCCTTCAGATCGCTTCGGCTTTGCTCGTCTTCGACAGGGACAAGACCGTGGCCGAACTGGTGGCGGAACTTGCCGAGTCCGGTGACCGGCTCCTGCACCTCGACGACGGTGAGCGCAGTGTGCGGGCCGCCTTTGACTTGTCGTATGGGCGTCTGCCGGCTGAACAGGCGCGGTTGCTACGGCTGTTGGCCCTGGCTCCGGGGCCCGAGGTGACGGACGAGGTCGTTGTCGTGCTGGACGGGGCGGATGCTGCGCCGGTGCGGGTGCTCGATGCGTTGTCTCGGGCTCATCTTGTTGAGCGGGGGAGTGGGCGTGGGCGGTGGCGGTTGCATGACTTGGTGCGGGTGTTCGGGGTGAGTGTGGTTGAGGGGAATGTGAGGTTGTGGGAGGAGGGGGAGGAAGCGCGGGAGCGGGTGCTGGAGTTCTATCTGCGGTGGGCGAGGACGGCGGACGCCTGGCTGCGGTGGCTGCCGGGGAGACCGGAGCCGGAGCGGTTCGGGGATCGGGCGGAGGCGTTGGCGTGGCTGGACTCCGAGCGGGCGGGGCTGGTGGCGGCGGTGCAGTGGGCGCGGGAGGATCGGTTCGCGGACACGGCGGTGCGGCTGTCGCAGTGTCTGGCGGAGTATCTGGACTGGCGGCGCTCTTTCGACGACTTGATCACGGTGTGCGGTGTCGCGCGGGAAGCCGCCCACCGCGCCGGTAATAAGGTGGACGAGGCCAGCGCGTGGAATAGCCTCGGCCTCGCCCTGCGGGAGGCGGGCCGGGCGGAGGAGGCTGTCGACGCCCATACTCGCGCCCGCGACCTGTGCCAGGCCGCCGGGGATCAGCACCGCGAGGCCATCGTGTGGAACAACCTCGGAAGCGCCCTGGGAGAGGCGGGCCGGGCGGAGGAGGCGATCGAGGCCCACACTCGGGCCCGTGACCTGTTCCAGACCGAGAGGAACCGCCAGAGCGAGGCCATGGCGTGGAACAACCTCGGCTTCGCTCTGGGGGAGGCGGGCCGGGCGGGGGAGGCTGTCGACGCGCACACCCGTGCCCGAGACCTGTTCCAGACCGTTGGAGACCGCCATGGCGAGGCCACTGCCTGGAACAACCTCGGCGCCGCCTTACGAGCCACGGGTCTGGTGGAGGAGGCGGTTGAGGCGTACGAGAAGGCCCTGGAGGGCTTCCGGGAGTTCGAGGACTGGTACCGAGTGGGCCGCACTCTTTGCAACCTGGCTCTCGCCTACCAGCATGCCGCCCGCCCTGCTGAGGCCCGCACCTGCTACCTCCAGTCGACTGACGCCTACACCCGAGCCAACGCTCCTGCCGAAGCCGCCCAAGCCCGTACCTGGGCCGAAGAGATCACCCCTTAACAGCCCCACCCAAAGCAAACCCCCCACCCAACCGCCGCGCCACCAGCACATACAACAAAATCACCGGCGTCGAATAAACAACCGAGAACGCGGCCAACTGCCCATACGCCACCATCCCCCGATTCCCGAAGAACTCATTGATGCTCACGCTCGCCGGCATCTGATCCGGTGTGAGCAGCAGCATGAACGGGACGAAGAAGTTCCCCCACATCATCACGAACGAGAAGACGGTCACCACCGCGACGCCCGGTCCCATCAGCGGAAGAACGATCCGCACGAGGGACTGGAATGACGACGCGCCGTCCGTCCACGCCGCCTCCTCCAGCTCCTTCGGTACGCCGTCCATGAAGTTCTTCATCAGCCAGATGGCGAAGGGGAGTTGGGAGGCGGCGAAGAAGAAGATCGTGCCCTGCATGGTGTCGATGAGGTTCACCTGCACGAACAACGCGTACACCGGCACCATGATCGCGGTGATCGGAAGGCTCGTCGCGAAGAGGATCGTCAGTAGGAACGGGCGATTGAGCCTCGACCGGAAGCGGGAAAGCGGATACGCCGCCAGCGCCGAGCACACCACCGTCAGCAGCGTTCCGCATCCGCACAGGATCAGGCTGTTGAGGAGGGGTGTGAAGGTGATGTCCGAGTTCAGGATCGCGTGGAAGTTGTCCAGGGTCAGGCCGTCGGGGGCCTTCACCTTGAGGTTCGCGTGGGCGTCGAGGGACGACAGGACCACCCAGAGCAACGGGAGCACGAACGTCGCCGCGACCACCAGCAGCCCCGCGTCCGCCGCCAGGCGTCGGGTCGTGCGGCGGGAGGAAAGGGTGAGTGCCATGGGTCAGACCTCCGTCCGCAGCAGGCGCATGTAGATCACCGAGAAGAGGGAGCCGACCAGGAGCAGGAGCAGGGCGACCGCCGTGGCGTAGCCGATCATGCTGTTCTGGAAGGCCTGTTCGTACATGTAGAGGGGGAGGGTCTGGCTCTTGTTTCCCGGGCCGCCTCTCGTCATCACCCAGATCAGTCCGAAGACGGAGAGGGTCTGGAGGGTGTTGAGCATGAGGTTCGTGCCGATCGAGCGGCGGATCATCGGGAGCGTGATGTGCCACATACGGCGCCAGCCGCCCGCGCCGTCGACCTCCGCCGCCTCCGTGATCTCCTTGGGGATCTCGTTGAGGGCCGCTGAGTAGACCAGCATCGAGAAGGCCGTTCCCCGCCATACGTTCGCGAACGACACCGCCAGGATCGGGAGCGTGAACAGCCAGTTCTGGGACGGGAGATGGAGCCAGTCCAGGATGGCGTTCAGGGTGCCTTCGCGGCGGAAGAAGGCGTAGAGGAGGAAGCCGGCCACGACCTCCGGGAGGACCCAGGCCGTGATCACGATCGCGCCGGTGAGGGTGCGGACCGGCTTTGAGGCGCGTTGCATGAGGGTCGCGAGCGCCAGGCCGAGGGTGTTCTGGCCGATCAGGGACGACAACACCGTGAACACCAGTGTCAGCCAGACCGCGTTGAGGAATTCCGAGTCCTTGAAGGCCGTACGGAAATTCGCGAAGCCCACGAAGGACGAGTGGGCCTGGCCGGTGAGTTGGAGGTCGGTGAAGGCGATGTAGGCGCAGTAGCCGATCGGGACGGCCAGGAAGAGGAGCAGGAGGGTCAGGGCGGGGGAGAGGGGGAGGAGTTGGGTGAGGACTCGGCGGAGGGCGGGGTGGTCGCTGCGGGGGTGTTGTCGCTGGTGCGCGGGCTGTCGGGGAGCCGGGCCCGGGGCGGACTTCGTCGCGTCCGGGCCCGCCGCTTGCCGGGGTGCGGTGGTCACTTCTGGGTGACCTGGTTGTCTGTGGCCGACTTGAGCTCGTCGTCGTACGAACTCGCTGCCTTGTCAACCGACATGTCGCCCGTCGTCACTCCCTCCATCGCCTCCTGGATCGCGGTGGAGACCTTCGGGTACGCCGGGTAGGCGGGGCGGTAGTGCGTGCTCGCCACCAGGTCCGTGAAGAACTTGATGCCGGGCTGGGCGTTGGCGTAGGCGGGGTCTGCGGCGACGTCCTTCCGAACGGAGATACCGGAGTTGGCGATGTACCACTTCTCCGCGTTCGCCTTCGTCTGCATCGTCTTGATGAAGTCGAAGGCGAGGTCGGGGTTGCCGGCCTTGGAGGGGATCGCCCAGGTCCAGCCGCCGGACATGCTCACCTTGCCGGGGGCCTGGCCGGTCTGCGTGGGCATGTACGCGAGGCCCAACTCCTGTGACCAGTCCGGCCATTCATGACCGCTGCCCTTCAACCACGCCTGCGGCAGCCACGATCCGTCGAGGGCGATGCCGAGTTTGCCCTTGGGGAGGAGTTCACCGGCCACGTAGGTCTGGATGTTGGGGTCGAGCGCGTCGGAGACGTCCGGGCCGAGCTTCTCCTTGTAGACCGTGTGGACGAAGGAGAGGGCGTCCTTGAAACCTTGGCTTCCCGCGATCCACTTCTTCGACGACTTGTCGTAAAGGGGGTCCGTGGTGCCGTCGTTGGTGCCGTAGAGCAGCATCTCGAAGCCCTGCATGGTGGCCGCTTCGCCGGCCGGTTTGCCCGTGTAGACGTTGAGGGGGGTGACGTTCGGGACCTTCTGCTTGATCGTACGGGCCGCGGCGAGGACGTCGGCCCAGGTCTTCGGCTGCCAATTCGCGGACAGGCCCGCCTTCTTGAAGATTCCCTTGTCGAACCAGAGCCCGCGGGTGTCCGTCCCGTCCGGGACGCCGTACGTCTTCCCGTCCTCGGCCTTGGCGGCCGACTTCGCCGTGTCGACGAACTGGTTCCAGTCCGGCCACTTGGAGAGGTAGGAGTCGAGGGGCTTGAGGTAGCCGGACGTGATGTCGCTGTTGATGAGGAACGTGTCCTCGTAGACCAGGTCCGGGGCCGTCTTCGGGGAGCGGAGCATCTGCTGGAGCTTGGTGTAGTACTCCGAGTCCGGGGCCTTGATCGGGACGAGCTCGACCTTCTTGCCGGGGTACTGCTTCTCGAACTGCTTCTTCATGTCGGCGAGGTAAGTGTCCATCACCTTGATGGAGTTGTCCGTCGACTGTTTGAAGGAGATCTTGACGGTGTCCGGGCTGCTGCCGGATCCGCTGCTGCAGGCCGTGAGGGTTGTTGCGGCGAGGGCTAGGGCTGAGATGGCTGCGAGGGTGACGGCGGTGGGGCGCACGGGCACGACCTCCTACGGCTCACATCGTTGTGACCTGGGCCTGGGGGAATGGCTGCCCGGTGAAGGTAAGTGGAGTGGTCTAGTCAGGTCAATGAGTCTGCGCGGGATTGGGCGTCGGCGGCTTCGGTGGGAGCGTTGGCTCGGGTGAAGGCTTCGGAAGCCTGGAGGTAGGTGCTGTGGGCTTCGGCGGCATGGCCGGCAATTGTGTGAGCGCGGGCCAGGTGAGTGGGAGTCTGCCTCGCTTCGCACCAGTCCCCTGAGCCCCGGCGACTCTCCGCGGCGATGCCGTATGCCTCAATCGCCTCTTCCGCATCGGCCGCTTCCAGCAGGACGCTTCCGACGTGATCCAATGCCTTGGCCTCGCAGTAAGCCTGGCGCAGATCAATTGCGCGAGTGTGGGCCTTGACGGCCTCTTTGGCGCGGTCGGCGTTCTTCCCGGGCCCACCTCGCGGCTGACGCCAGACCCGGTCGCTCCCCATCCAGCCAGGCCGGCGCCTCTGTTCGACTCGCGAACCGCTTGGGTTCCGGCTTCCCCGGTACCGGTACCCACCGCAAGCGTCTGTCGGCCTCGGTCACCCGTCGCAGGTGGAACTCCAGAAGCCGTTCTCGTACGGCCTCGTCTTCCTCCTGCAGCGCCATGTCTTCCCGTGCCATGCTCAGCCCGGACTCTCGAACGAGGCCGTGGAGTCGCCACCAGACGTCCGTGCCTCGCAGAGCTGGCGGTCATGCCGGGCCCGGAGGCCCGCGGCCCTCTTGCAGGACCGCCGAAGACACAGCGGGGGCGGCGACGGAGCGTCGGTTGGTGTGAGCCTCCCGGGACGGACCGAGTCGGGTGTCAGCGTGGGCGGAAGAGGTTGGCGAGGTTGAGGACCACCAGTCCGGCCCAGGAGATGAGCAGTGCGGTGGTCCCGCCGGGAGCGAAGGTTGTTGCGACGGTGCCGAGGATCAGTGAGAGCAACAGGACCCTGAGCTCCGCCCTTCGGTCGCGGACCACAGCTCGCTGAAGAGGGCCGGGCTCCGCCAGCCGCTCGGCGCACAACTCGTCGAACGACGCGGCGACGCGGTCGTCGATCCGGTCCCCGAACCGTTCGACGAACAGGTCCACGATGGCGTCCTCGCCCCCGCCTTCCCTGTGCTCGGTGGGCTGGGGGCGTTTTGCCGGTGCCGGGGGTTGCTCGGTCATCGTGGTCTCCTCCAGAGGTGTGGGCGGGGGCGTGGCGGCAGCACCCGCAGTGACATCGGGTCGGCGATGGTGGGGCGGACGATCGTGGCCGGGGCGGCAGGAAGCGGTGGCCAGCACGACGCACAAGGCCGCCACCGGTAGCTCCGCGACGGCGGCCATCGCGATCGCTGCGGCGAGTTCGGCTCCGCGGGCAGAGGTGACGATGTCGAACCAGGCGTCGACGATCAGCAGCGCGGCGGTTGCCGCCGCGGTGATCGGGTGCCGAGGATCCCGGCGCAGCAGCAGTGCTCCGGTGGAGATGAGGCCCAGGGCCTCCAGCGCATCCAGCCCCAGCCACGCGGCCGACCAGTGCGGGACCCTGGGCGCGGTGGGCAGCGTGGCCGCCAGCACCAGCAGCCAGGGCAGCAGCACGAGGCCGCACCCGATCAACGCCACGACGGGCCACCGCCTCCTGCCGATGGTGCCTTGCTCTCGCAGCACAGAGGTGCGCGGCAAGAAGAGCACGTCCGCGATGGCGGCGGGCAGCGCGTCCGCAGCACCGCGAGCTGCCGAATCGACGAGGGCCATGGGGCTGCGTCTCCTCCCGGATGCGGGCTTGCGTGCCTTACATGGACAAGCTTTCCGGGCGGCGGGTGCGCGCGTCGGTAACGCGAAGGTCCGACTTGGGGGTGGTACTGGCTTCACCATCGATCCGGATGCACGGTGCATGGCATGTGCGTCACCAGGCGTTCTACCGTCGCGTCATGAGGAGTTTCCGGATGCTGCGACGCGCATTACTTCGAGCGCGACGGGACACCGGCTTCGTGGCAGCCGGGATTCCACTGCACCTTGCCCTGACGGCGCAGTGGGTCTGGGGCGTGACCATCGTCGTGAAGGCGAACGCGTGGGCCGTGGTCCCGATACCGTTCACGCTGTTCCTCGTCGGCGTTCCGGCGCTCACCGTTGTTCAACGGCACCGTTATCGAGCGTTACTCGGTGTGGACGTCCCCCGGCTGACGGCGACGCCGGAACGACGGTGGCCCCGGCGTGCCCAGCGGTGGCTGTCCTCGGCCCAGACCTGGCGACAGGTCGGATACCACCTCCTGCTCGGGCCGTTGCTGGCGGCGCTGGAACTGCTGGTGCTCGCGGCGTGGGCCGTGGCGGTGGCGGGCGCCACGTCCTGCGGGTGGGCCTGGGCGCTGCCGGGGGAGGAACGCCCGCAGGCGTTCTTCTACACCGTCGGCGGCGTCGTGCTGCTGTGCGGCGCACCCTGGCTGGCCGGGGCGGCGGCCCGGACCGAGGCCCGGCTCGCGCCGGCGCTGCTGGGGCCGAGCCGGAACGAGCGGCTTCGGCAGCGTGTCGAGCACCTGGCCGAGAGCCGCACCGACCTGATCGAAGCCGTCGACAGCGAGCGCCGCCGCATCGAACGCGACCTGCACGACGGCACCCAGCAGCGCCTGGTCTCCCTCGCGGTCAATCTGGGACTGGCCAGGGCAACCCTCACCGACCTGCCGGACGATGCCCGCACCGCCATCGACGAGGCACACCGCGAGGCGAAGGAGGCCATCGCCGAACTCAACGACCTGGTCCGGGGGTTGCACCCCGCGGTCCTCGAAGACCGAGGGCTGGACGCTGCGCTGTCCGGCCTGGCCGCCCGGGTACCGTTGCCGGTACGCCTGCGCGTCGACATCGGAGATCGAGCGGCGCCCGTCGTGGAGTCGGTCGCCTATTTCGTGGTCTCCGAGGCGCTGACCAACGTCACCAAGCACGCCCGCGCCACCCGCGCGGAGGTGACCGTCGAACGGATCGGGAAGGTGCTGCGCGTGAACGTCACCGACGACGGGAGCGGTGGCGCCGACGCCTCAGCCGGCAGTGGGCTGAACGGACTGGCCAAACGCGTCGGCTCCGTCGACGGAACGTTCCGCGTCAGCAGCCCCCCTGGGGGCCCGACCACCCTCACCGCGGAGCTGCCGTGCGAGCTGTGATCGCAGAAGACTCGGTGCTGCTGCGCGTCGGGCTCGTCAAGGTGCTCGAGATGGCCGGCTTCCTGATCGCAGCCGACGTGGGTGACGCGGAAGCCCTGTTGACCGCGGTCGAGCAACACCGGCCCGAACTTGCCCTGGTCGATGTCCGCATGCCACCGGCCTTCACCGACGAGGGAGTGCGCGCCGCGCTGGTGATCCGCCGTCAGTGGCCCCAGACGGCGGTGGTTCTGCTCTCGCAGTACGTGGAGGAGCGGTACGCGGCCGATCTGCTGACCGCCCACACCAACGGAGTCGGCTACCTGCTCAAGCAACGTGTCGCCGACGTGGAGGAGTTCATCGCCGCGGTACGGCGGGTCGCGGACGGCGGCACGGCGCTGGATCCCGAGGTCGTCGCCCAGTTGCTGCTGCGCCGCCACAGCGACCCGTTGGAGCGGCTGACGCCCCGTGAACGAGAGGTGCTGGCGCTGATGGCCGAGGGACGCTCCAACGCGGGGATCGCCGAGGCACTGGTGGTCAGTGACAGCGCGGTCGCCAAGCACATCAACAACATCTTCGCCAAACTCGGCCTGCCCGCCGCCGACGCCGACCACCGACGCGTCCTCGCCGTGCTGCGATTCCTCGGGGTGCCCCCGAACTGACCGGCTACGGGAGAGTGCCGATGGCCGACGACGCGAGCGCGACTGTCCGCGCAGCTCGATGCGCCCGACGAGCCGTCGTTCGACGACGGGCTGCGGCCACGGTGTCGCGGAGTTCGTACGCGGCCCGACGGGGCACCCTGGCGCGGGTGGCGATCTCGCTGTCACTGCGGCCCCAGCCGATCGCGGCCGTGACCAGACGCAGGCGCTTCTGACGGGTCGTCTCCAGATTCTTGTCCACGGCGTCCTTCGGGTTCTCCACTCGGCGATGTCGGCGCCTACGACCGCCAGCCGGTCCCGGTCCCAGCCTCGGTCGCGCAGCTGCTCCCGGTGAGCGGCGGCGGCCTCCCATGCTCCCCGCAGGCGCCACCCCTGTCGTGCGGCGTTCTCCTCTTCGCGGTGGGCCCGGCGGTCGAGTTCGGCGTCGGTGGAACAGCCGCCGATACAGCCCGTGCTGCTCCGCCGCCGTCTGCGGAGGACCCGGCCCCGCACCGAAGCCGACGAACAACGTTTCGCCGCGAAACCACCCGTCCCGCACCGCCCGATGCGCGGCACACAGTGCCAACGACGTCTTCCCGATGCCCCCCCAACCCGGAGACCGCACAGATCACCACGGGCAGGTCGGACTCCGCGGCCGGGTCCAGTACGGGGAACAGTCGCGCCAAGTCCTCGTCCCGCCCGGTGAATCCGGCCGGTGCCGCGGGCAACGCGGCAGTGGCGACCGGCACCGGTCCACGCGTCGAACCGTGTCGTGAGTGACCGCTACCGGTCTCCCCGCTCCACCCGTTTCGCGACGAACGGCCCGTTGAAGGTGCTTCCCCGGAAGTCGAGGTGGTCGCCCGCGTACGTCGATCCGCGAAAGGGCCTCTCCTCGGAGTCGTCGGACCCATGGTCCGAAGTCCCCGACCGCGCCCGGAACGGCCTCAGTTCCCGCAACACCGCCATCGCCGCGGCGGCAGCGTTCGCGGCGGCCCGTGGCTGTGAACCGCCGGCATCGGCGCGGGACTTCCTGGCGTCGGCCTTGTCGCTGATCCCCCGGATCACCAGCGCGTCCCCGCCCGCCAGATGCACTGCACTCGCGATTCCGGCCCCCTCCATCTCGATGGCGGCGGCGTCGCCGTAGTGCGTCCGCAGATGTTCCGCCAGTGCGGACCGGGCGGAGGCCAGTACGACGTCCCCGGCGGCGATCGGCTTCAGGTGGACGTGCGGATCCCCTCGCAACGCCTCGCGCGCCGCCTGCTCCAGCCGGTGCGAGGCCCGCCACGCCTCGGGGCGTACCAGGAACTCCTTGTCCGTCTCCTTGCCGCCGTGGATGCCGTACAGCTTCGTGGCCACCACGACGTCGCCCAGCCCGATGTCGGGTTTGAGACCGCCGGCGACCCCGACGAAGAACACGGCCTCGGGTTCCAGCCACGACATGATCCGCTCGGTGAGCGTGGCCGCCGTCAGATTGCCCTCGCCCAGCTCCAGCAGGGCAACGCGCCAGGGGGTGTCCGACAGGCGGCCGACCGTGGCCAGAGTCCCGTACCGGGGGTGTTCCTGTTTCTGCGCGCCCGTCAGATGCTCCCGCACGGCCGTGTACTCCAGCGGCAACGCGGTCAGCACCGCGACAATCGGTTGCGTCACTCCCCTAAGGTATTCCAAGTGGCCTGCACATATGCCGTGTTGGCACCCAGACAGGGGGACAGGAGTGCCGGACCGAGACGTCACCGTGGCCCAACTGCTCCTCGCCGAGTACCAGACAGTCAAGGACGAGCAGAAGACCCGCATCGGCTTCCGCGACAACCTCCTCTACGTCACCCTCACCATCGTCGCCGCAGTCATCGCCGCCGCGGCCCAGGCCAAGCAGTCCGAGATGCTGCTCGCGCTGCCCCCGGTGTGTGTCGTGCTCGGCTGGACCTACCTCGTGAACGACGAGAAGATCTCCGCGATCGGGACGTACGTACGGGACGACCTGGGGCCCCGGCTGGCCCAACTCGCGCACGCCGAGAAGGTGTTCGCGTGGGAGACCACCCACCGTTCCGACACCCGCCGGCGCTCCCGCAAGGTCATCCAGTCCTCCGTCGACCTGCTGGCGTTCTGCGTCGTCCCGTTCGCCGGGCTCGTCGTCTACTGGGCCGCAGGCCAGACGACACCCGGCCTGCTCGCCCTCTCCGTCGTCGAGGCTCTCATCGTCGTCGGCCTCGGCCACCAGGTTCTGAGCTACGCACGACCGCTCAACTCGCCCCGCCCGCCTACCCCTTGACCCACCGATACTGCAACTCGGGTCGCCCCACAGTCCCGTACTGCGGACTCCGCGCCGCCCTCCCCGCCTCCACCAGATGCTCCAGGTACCGCCGAGCCGTGATCCGCGAGATCCCCACGGCCTCGGCAATCCCCGCCGCAGTGAGCCCCTCCCCGCAGTCCCGCAGAGCGACGGTCACCTTCTCCAGCGTCGGCGCGCTCAACCCCTTCGGCAGCGCCGCAGGCGAAGGGGCGCGCAACGCAGCCAACGCCCGGTCGACCTCGTCCTGGCCGCTCGCCTCGCCCGCCGCCGCGTGGAACTCGGCGTAGCGGACCAGACGATCCCGCAGCGTGGCGAACGTGAACGGCTTCAGGACGTACTGGACGACCCCCAGCGACACCCCTTCCCTCACCACCGCCAGATCCCGCGCCGACGTCACCGCGATCACGTCCGCGTGGTAGCCGGCGGCCCGCAGCGACCGAGCCAGTTGCAGGCCGTGCGCATCCGGCAGATGCAGATCCAGCAGCAGCAGATCCACCTGCGTACGTTCCAGCGCCCGTCTCGCCTCCGCCCCCGTGTGCGCCTTGCCCACCGCCACGAAGCCCGGAACCCGGCCTACGTACATGACGTGCGCGTCGGCGGCGACGGGGTCGTCCTCGACGACGAGGACGCGGATCGGGTCGGCCGTAGTCATGAGGTACCACCTTCGGAAACAGAACCCTGGGACGATGCCCGGACACCGGTCTCGCCCTCGCCCTCGCCCGTCGTCCTCCACAACGGCAACCGCACCTCGAACGCCGCCCCGCCTCCCTCCGCCTCGGCCACCGTCAACGTCCCCCCGTGCCGGTTCACCGCCTGCCGGACCAACGCCAGCCCAAGCCCCCGTCCGCCCGGTCCCGCCGGCTTCGTCGAGAAGCCGCGCTGGAAGACCGCCTCCGAGTGGGCCGGGTCCACCCCCGTCCCCGTGTCCGCCACCCGCAGCACCAGCTCGGAGCCCGAGCCCGAGCCCGTCGCGTCCGCCTCCGTGCGCGCAGTCACCGTGACCCGTGCCCGCAGGCTTCCCTGGGCCGCGTCCACCGCGTTGTCGATCAGGTTGCCGAGGATTGTCACCAAGTCCCTCGCGGAGAGCGAATCCGGCAGCAGGCCGTCGTCCAATCCGCTGTCCTCGGACACCACCAACTCGACGCCCCGCTCGTTCGACTGGGCTGTCTTGCCCAGCAACAGGGCAGCCAGTACAGGCTCGTTGACCGCCGCGACCACCTGGTCGGTCAGGGTCTGGGCCAGCTCCAGTTCCGCCGTCGCGAAGTCCACCGCCTCCTCAGCCCGGCCGAGTTCGATCAACGAAACCACCGTGTGCAGGCGGTTCGCCGCCTCGTGCGCCTGTGAGCGCAGCGCCTGCGTGAAGCCGCGCTCCGAGTCCAACTCGCCCATCAGGGACTGGAGTTCGGTGACGTCCCGCAAGGTCACCACCGTTCCCCGGCGTTCGCCGCCCGACACCGGCGAGGTGTTCACCACCAGCACCCGTGATGCCGTCAGGTGTACCTCGTCCACCCGTTCCTCCGACGACAGCAGTGCCCCTGTCAGCGGTGCGGGCAGGCCCAGGTCCGCGACCGAGCGGCCGACCACGTCCCCGGTGACTCCGAGGAGTTCGCGTCCGCCGTCGTTCATGAGTGCCACCCGGTACTGGCCGTCGAGCATCAGCAGCCCTTCCCGTACCGCGTGCAGCGCGGCCTGGTGGTAGTCGTGCATATGGCTCAGCTCGGTCGCGTTCATGTTGTGGGTGTGGCGGCGGAGGCGGGCGTTGATGACATACGTTCCTACGGCACCCAGTGCCAGGGCGCCGGCCGCGACGCCGATCAGGGCCGTCACCTGGTCCTGCAC
The DNA here is from genome assembly GCF_040655035.1 of Streptomyces sp. NPDC050549. Classification (NCBI taxonomy): domain Bacteria; kingdom Bacillati; phylum Actinomycetota; class Actinomycetes; order Kitasatosporales; family Streptomycetaceae; genus Streptomyces; species Streptomyces sp. NPDC050549. The sequence continues at coordinate 12,724 of NZ_JBFAJD010000030.1, read as the reverse complement.
CCGCTGGGTGATCGCCTCGACCCGGATGCCGGCGCTGACCAGGCCGATGATCCGGGTGTGCCCGGTGTCGTAGATGGGGGTGACCGCGCGGACGGACGCGCCGAGCGTACCGGTGTAGGTCTCGGTGAAGGACGCGCCCCTGAGGGCGGGCTCGATATGGCCGAGGAACTTCTTGCCGATCTGTTTCGTGTCCGGGTGGGTCCAGCGGATGCCCTTCGGGTTCATGATCGTGACGAAGTCGACCTGGGTGTCCCGCTGGACGCGCAGGGAGTACGTCTCCAGGTGCGCGGAGGGATCGGACGTACCGATCGCCGCCACCACCGACGGGGAGTCCGCGACCGAGCGGGCCACGGCGGTGGCCTGGCGGCCGGCCGCGTCCTCGGCCTGGCTGCGGTCGCTGACGTAGGTGAACAGCGCGTACCCGGCGACGACGACCGCTATCAGCACCGCCTGCATGCCGAAGAGCTGACCGGCGAGGCTGCGGGGGCGGGGGACGTGCGGGAAGCGCATGTCGTCAGTGTGCCTCCCAGACATGGCGTGAACTAAATGAACGGAAGGGTGACCGGCCTCACAAGCCGGGAGATAGTCACCGCAACCCCCTGGGAGCCCCCATCTCCCGGTTCTTCCCGGATGTGAGCCGCACAACGGGATTCCGCCGGTCGTGAGCCGCACGCCGGATGATGCCGACGACGTCGTCAAGGAGGGCAGCCGTGGCCAGCACCGCTCCCGCACCTGCCGCACCCCCCGCGAAGCGGGACCGTACCCACTACCTCTACATCGCGGTGATTGTCGCGGTGGCCCTCGGCATCGCCGTCGGGTTCATCGCGCCCGACTTCGCCAAGGAACTGAAGCCGATCGGTACCGGCTTCGTCGCGCTGATCAAGATGATGATCTCCCCGATCATCTTCTGCACGATCGTGCTCGGCGTCGGCTCCGTACGGAAGGCCGCACAGGTCGGCAAGGTCGGCGGACTCGCGCTCGGCTACTTCATCGCGATGTCGTTCGTGGCGCTGGCCATCGGCCTGGTCGTCGGCAACATCATCCACCCGGGCAGCGGCATGCACCTGACCGAGGCCGTCAAGGGCGTCGGACACACGCAGGCCCAGGCCGCCGCCGAAGGTCCGGTCGACTTCCTGCTCGGGGTCATCCCGACCACCTTCGTGTCGGCCTTCACCGAGGGCCAGGTCCTGCAGACCCTGCTGATCGCGCTCCTCGCGGGCTTCGCGCTGCAGGCCATGGGCCGGACCGGCGAGCCGGTCCTGCGCGGGGTCGAGTACATCCAGAAGCTGGTCTTCCGCATCCTCGGCATGATCATGTGGGCCGCGCCCGTCGGCGCGTTCGGCGCGATGGCCGCGGTGATCGGCGAGACCGGCATGGACGCCCTCAAGGCGCTCGGCACGATCATGCTCGGCTTCTACGTCACCTGCTTCCTGTTCATCGTGGTCGTGCTCGGCACGCTGACCAAGCTGGTCGCCAAGGTCAACCTGTTCCAGCTGCTGAAGTACCTCGGCCGGGAGTTCCTGCTGATCGTCTCCACCTCCTCGTCCGAGTCCGCGCTGCCGCGGCTCATCGCGAAGATGGAGCACCTGGGTGTCAGCCGCCCGGTCGTCGGCATCACCGTGCCGACCGGCTACTCCTTCAACCTCGACGGCACGATGATCTACCTGACCATGGCCTCGCTGTTCATCGCCGACGCCATGGACCAGCCGATGAACATCGGCCAGCAGATCGGCCTGCTGCTCTTCATGATGGTCGCCTCCAAGGGCGCGGCCGGTGTCTCCGGCTCCGGCATCGCCGTACTGGCCAGTGGTCTGCAGTCGCACAAGCCGGCCCTGGTCGACGGTGTCGGCCTGATCATCGGCATCGACCGCTTCATGAGCGAGGCCCGCGCCGTCACCAACTTCGCCGGCAACGCCGTCGCCACGCTGCTCATCGGCACCTGGACCGGCGAGGTCGACAAGGAGCGGGTGAACCGGGTCCTCGCGGGTGAACTGCCCTTCGACGAGAAGACGTTGCTCGACGAGGACAGCAACGAGCACCTCGACGCAGTGCCCGAGCAGGGCGGCGAGAAGGAACTCGCGAAGGCCTGACCCGCCCCCCCCGAGCGGGGCGCCCGGACTTACCTGAACAAGGTCCGGACGCCCCACGGACTCCGGGCGGCTGGGTGTCCCCCCGTCGCTCAGCCGCCCGGTCCACCCCGCGTCACCCGCCCTCCGGGGCCGAGGTTCAAGCGGATGCACTACCGTGCCGTGCCGTGCCGGAAACCTCCGGCGCGGCACGGCACGTTCTCGTTCGGCGGGAGTCACGGGGGACATGGGCATGAAGATCGACTGGGATCGGCGGCACTGCGCGCGGCACGGGCATGTGACGTACGCGCCCGACGAGACGGCGCTGCGGGAGCGGCTGCGCGTCGAGACCAAGTTCGGTACGGCGTGGCGCTGCCTGCGCTGCGGTGACTTCGTACTCGGCGAACCGCACGGCTCCGGGCCCGCCGACCACGCTCCGCTGGTGCCGCGCGGGAAGGTGCTGCGGGATCTGTTCATCCTGCGGTTCCTGGCGATCGAGCGGGCCGTGCGCGGGGTGTTCATCGTGCTGGTCGCCGCCGCGGTGTGGAAATTCAGCAACAGCCAGGACTCGGTGCGCAAGCTCTTCGACGAGTACCTGGACGTCTTGCGCCCGGTCTTCAAGCACTTCCACTACGACCTCGACCACTCGCCGGTCGTCGGCTCCATCCAGAAGACCTTCGGCTACAAGCACTCCACGCTGGTCCTGGTCGCCGTACTGCTGCTGGCGTACGCGCTGATCGAACTCGTCGAGGCCGGCGGGCTCTGGTACGCCAAGCGCTGGGCGGAGTATCTGACGGTGGTCGCGACCGCCGCGTTCCTGCCGCTGGAGATCTACGAACTCACCGAGCACATCAGCTGGTTGAAGATCGCCACCCTCGTCCTCAACATCCTCGCCGTCCTCTACATCGCCCTCGCCAAGCGGCTGTTCGGGCTGCGCGGCGGACGCAAGGCCTTCGACGAGGAACGCGAGAGCGCGTCCCTGCTGGAGGTGGAGACCTCGGCGGGCGTGATGGTGTGACCCCGGCCCGCGGCCCGTTAACCATCCCTTCGGGGGCATTCACCCCAAATGCTTTGACCCGCCGTCCCGTTCACCCGCACGCTGGGACACCCGACGTGACCGGTCGGACCCATCGGACCAAGCGGAGGCAGGCATGGGGGAATCGGGCGGACTGGAGATCATCAGCTCCGAAGAACACGAACGAAGGCACGGCGCGGAGCGGGAGCCCTCGTCGCTCTCGCTGGAGCAGATCAACGAACTCTTCTACGAGTTCCTCACCGCGGTGGCCCGCCCCAAACGCAAGGAGTACGAGGCCGACCGCAACCTCTCCAAACGCCTGCGCGACCACCTCGGCACCGCACCCGCCGACCGGCCCGTGGTCAAGGCCGCCTATCCGCCGTACGACCTGCCGAACGTTCATCTCGCCCTGGAGCGCTGGTTCGCCGGGGACGGGCGGTCGTACGAGCTGGTCGGCATGCGCGGTGCGCAGCACCACGGCGAGCTGACCCTCGGCGACATCCTCGAAGCGGCCGACCGCTACGACCGGTTCACGATCGGCGCCGTCGACTACGCGCACCTGCCGATCTCGCCGGACGAGGAACTCGCCTGTGTCTCCTGCGGGTTCTACCTCGGTGCGGACGGCGAAGACCGGTTCGCGGTGCTGCTGCGCGGCCCGGCCGACGAGTACGGGCGGAACAAGGTCGAGATCGAAGTCCTCGCCCAGGAAAAGGAGTTCGCGGACCGGCTGCTCGCCGAGATCGACCGGCTGGTGCGCGAGCACAACATCTTTCAGGGGCAGGTGCTCTCCTTCGAGGGCTCCCAGTTCGGCCACGGCCTGGGTCCGTTCCGCTTCCACCGGCGTCCCGGACTGACCCGCGAGGACATCGTGCTCCCCGAGGGGCTGTTGGAGCGCGTCGAGCGCCAGGTCGTCGGCGTCGCCCGCCGCCGCGAGCAGCTCCGCGCCGCCGGCCAGCACCTGCGCCGCGGCCTTCTCCTCTACGGCCCGCCCGGCACCGGCAAGACCCACACGATCCGCTATCTCCTCTCCCACCTCCCGCAGTTCACGGTCGTCGTCCTCTCCGGGACCGGCATCGACGCCATCGGCCCGGCCTGCGCCCTGGCCCGGATGCTCCAGCCCGCGCTGGTCGTCCTGGAGGACTGTGACCTGATCGCCGAGGCACGGGACCACGGTGGCGGCGAACAGCCCCTGCTCTTCCAGGTGTTGAACGAGATGGACGGCCTCGGTGACGACGCCGACGTGGCCTTCCTCCTCACCACCAACCGCGCCGACCTCCTCGAACCGGCCCTGATCCAGCGCCCCGGCCGCGTCGACCTGGCCGTGGAGATTCCCCTCCCGGACGCCGAGGGCCGCGCCCGGCTCCTCGCCCTCTACGGCGCCGGGCTCGACCTGGGCAAGGAAGTCGCGGACGAGATGGTGTCCCGCACGGAGGGCACGACGGCGTCCTTCACGAAGGAACTCGTACGACGGTCCGTACTGATCGCGGCCGAACGCGAGTCCCCGCGCACGGAACCGTCCGACCTGCGTACCGCCCTCGACGAACTTCTCTCCGACCGCGACCAGTTGACACGGCGGCTACTGGGGGTGCGGGGGCCGGAGGACGGCGACGAGGACGCGGACGGCTACTGAGGTCGCCGCGGTTTCCCTGTTGCCCTGACGCCGACGTCAAGGATTACGGTCGTAGGCATGCGAATCGGCGAGCTGGCCGCACGGGCCGGGACCACGACGCGGACTCTCAGGTACTACGAGTCGCGGGGGCTGTTGCCCGCGCGGCGTGGCGGCAACGGGTACCGGACGTACGACGAGGCCGATCTGAAGCTGCTGCGGCAGATCAGGACGCTGCAGGACTTCGGGTTCGACCTGGAGGAGACGCGGCCCTTCGTGGAGTGTCTGCGGGCCGGGCACCCGGAGGGCGACTCGTGCCCGGCGTCGCTCGCGGTCTACCGGCGCAAGCTGGCCGAACTGGATTCCCTGATCGGGGAGTTGCAGGCCGTGCGGGCGGAGATCGGGGTGCGGCTGGCGTCGGTCGAGGAGCCACCACCGTTGTGCGAACTGGGAGGGCGTGAACCGTGATCGACGTGACACACGTGATCGACGTGACGGATGAGAGTTTCGCTGCGGAGGTGATCGGGGCCGAGTTGCCGGTGCTGGTGGAGTTCACCGCGGACTGGTGTCCTCCGTGCCGGCAGATGGGGCCGGTGCTGCGCGCCCTCGCCGCGGAGGAGGGCGAGCGGTTGAAGGTGGTGCAGCTGAACGTGGACCAGAATCCGGAGACCACGAACGCGTACAAGGTTCTCTCGATGCCCACGTTCATGGTCTTCCGGGGCGGTGAGCCGGTGAAGGCCATGGTGGGAGCCCGGCCCAAGCGGCGACTGCTGGAGGAACTGGCCGACGTGATCTGAGCCCCCCCGGGCACGAAAAAATCCCCTGAGCAATTGCGCTCGGGGGATTCTTTTGCGTATATTCAATGGTTCGCGACTTCACGGGAATTAGGTCGCAAAGAGGCTCAGTGAGCACAGTATATAGGTCCGGGAGTGGAATTGTCAAACAGCGATGAAATTCACGGCGAGCAGGAATTCATCGACGGTCTGTACGCACGCGTGGACGCGCTGCGCGGCGCCACCGAGGACTCCGTCACGGACGCGCTCGGGCAGGGCAACACGCCCATGCAGGCCCGGCTGGAGCGGGACATCCTGGTCGCCGAGCGCTCGGGGCTGCTCGCCGCGCTGAACGCCGTGGACGGCTCGCTCTGCTTCGGCCGGATCGACCTGACCTCCGGGGTCCGGCACCACATCGGCCGTATCGGTATCCGCGCCGACGACGCCGACCTCACCCCGATCCTGATCGACTGGCGCGCCGACGTCGCCCGCCCCTTCTACCTCGCCACCGGGCACACCCCGATGGGCCTGCGCCGCCGCCGGCACCTCACCACCGACGGCCGCCGCGTCACCGCCCTGCACGACGAGATCCTCGACCTCGGGGACGCCACCCGCACCGGCCACGAGGACCCGAGCGGCGACGCGGTGCTGCTGGCCGCGCTCAACTCCGCGCGCACCGGGCGGATGAGCGACATCGTGCAGACCATCCAGGCCGAACAGGACGAGATCATCCGGGCGCCGCATCGCGGGGTGCTCGTCGTCGAGGGCGGACCCGGCACCGGCAAGACCGCCGTCGCGCTGCACCGGGCCGCGTATCTCCTCTACGAGCACCGGGAGTTGCTCGCCAAGCGCGCCGTCCTCATCGTCGGCCCGAACCCCGCCTTCCTCGGCTACATCGGCGAGGTGCTGCCCTCCCTCGGCGAGACCGGCGTACTGCTGGCGACCGTCGGCGAGTTGTTCCCCGGCGTGAGTGCCACGGCCGCCGACAGCCGGGCGGCGGCAGCGGTGAAGGGCCGTGCCGACATGGCGGACGTCCTCGCCAGGGTCGTACGCGACTGGCAGGCCCTGCCCGATCCGGTGATCGCGATCGAGCACGACCGCGAGATCCTCATGCTCGACGACGGCCTGGTCCGGGTGGCCCGCGACCGCACCCGCGAGGCGCGGCTCCCGCACAACGCGGCCCGGGAGCACTTCGAGGGGCACATCCTCAACACGCTCACCGAGATGGTCGCCGAACGCATCGGCACCGACCCCTTCGACGGCAGCAACCTGCTCGACCCGAGCGACATCACCCAGATCCGCGACGAACTCGCCGAGAACCCCGAAGTCTGGGCCGCCATCGACCAGTTGTGGCCGCGGCTGACCCCGCAGTACCTCGTCGCGGACTTCCTCGCCGACCCCGTCGGCTATGTCTCCGACGACGACGCGGACGCCATCCGCCGCCCGGTGACCCGGGCGTGGACCGTGGCGGACGTACCGCTGCTCGACGAGGCCGCCGAACTCCTCGGCCGCGACGACCGGGTGGCACGGGCGCGCGCCGAACGTGAACGCGAGTCCCAAGTGTCGTTCGCACAGGGTGTGTTGGACGTGTCCTTCGCCTCCCGGACCTTCGAGTTCGAGGACAAGGAGGAGGGCGACCCCGAGGGCTCCGAGGTGCTGTCCGCGCACGACATCATCGACGCCGAACGCTTCGCCGAGCGGCACGAGGAGGAGGACCACCGCAGCGCCGCCGAGCGCGCGGCGGCCGACCGCACCTGGGCGTTCGGGCACATTATCGTCGACGAGGCGCAGGAACTCTCCCCGATGGCCTGGCGGTTGCTCATGCGGCGCAGCCCGACCCGCTCCATGACCCTGGTCGGCGACCCGGCCCAGACGGCGGAGGCGGCGGGCGTCGGCTCCTGGTCGGAGATCCTCGCCCCCTACGTCGAGGACCGCTTCACCCACACCCGCCTCGGCGTCAACTACCGCACCCCCGCCGAGATCATGGACCTCGCGGCGGCCGTCGTCCGCGCCGAGAACCCCGGCTTCGAACCGCCGAGTTCGGTGCGGTCCACGGGTGTACGGCCATGGGTGCGCGCCACCGACGATCTGCCGGGTGCGGTGGCCAAGGCCGTCGGTGAACTCACCCCCGCGGAGGGCCGGTTGGCCGTCATCGCCCCGCGCGACCTGCACCGGCGGCTGGCCGCGCGACTCGACGGAGTGACGGCGGGCGCGGAGCCGGACCTGACACAGAGCGTCGTACTCCTCACCCCACGGCAGGCCAAGGGCCTGGAGTTCGACTCCGTACTTGTCGTCGAGCCGGGGCGGTACGGCACGAGTGACCTGTACGTGGCGTTGACCCGGGCCACTCAGCGGCTGGGGGTGCTGCACACGGGGGCGCTGCCCCGCGCGCTCGCCGATGTACGGGAGTTGTCCTAGGCCGGCCGCAGCCAGATCGTCGCCAGTGGTGGCAGTGTCAGTCGGATGCTCGCCGGGCGGCCGTGCCAGGGGGTCGGTTCCGGCTTGACGGGGTCCGGGTTGGTGACGTCGCTGCCGCCGTAGACGGCGGTGTCGGTGTTGACGGTTTCGTGCCAGGCGGGGGTGTCGTCCGGGACGCCCAGGCGGTAGTCGTGGCGGACCACGGGGGAGAAGTTGCTGACGGCGAGGAGGGGGGAGCCGTCGGTGTCGTGGCGCAGGAAGGCGAAGACGTTGTCCTCGGCGGCGTCGCCGGTTATCCACTGGAAGCCGGCGGGGGTGGTGTCGAGCTGCCAGAGGGCGGGGGTGTGGCGGTAGACCGTGTTGAGGTCGCGGACCAGGTCGCGGACGCCCCGGTGGTCGGCTTCGGCGCCGTAGGCCGGGTCGAGGAGCCACCAGTCGGGGCCGTGGGTCTCGGACCACTCGGCGCCCTGGGCGAACTCCTGGCCCATGAAGAGGAGTTGCTTGCCGGGATGGGCCCACATGAAGGCGAGGTAGGCGCGGAGGTTGGCGCGCTGCTGCCACCAGTCGCCGGGCATCTTCGACACCAACGAGCGCTTGCCGTGGACGACTTCGTCGTGGGAGATCGGAAGGACGTAGTTCTCGCTGTACGCGTACACCATGGAGAAGGTCATCTCGCCGTGGTGGTGCCGGCGGTGGACCGGGTCGTGCGTCATGTAGTCGAGCGAGTCGTGCATCCAGCCCATGTTCCACTTGAACCCGAAGCCGAGGCCCCCGGTGTCGGTGGCGCGGGTGACCCCGTCCCAGGCGGTGGACTCCTCGGCGATCGTCACGACACCCGGCACCCGGCGGTACACGGTCGCGTTCATCTCCTGGAGGAAGGCGACCGCGTCCAGGTTCTCCCGGCCGCCGTGCTCGTTCGGGGTCCACTGGCCCGGCTCGCGCGAGTAGTCGAGGTAGAGCATCGAGGCGACCGCGTCCACGCGCAGGCCGTCGATGTGGAACTCCTGGCACCAGTAGACGGCGTTCGCCACCAGGAAGTTGCGCACCTCGCGGCGGCCGAAGTCGAACTCCAGGGTGCCCCAGTCGGGGTGCGCGGCCCGCAGCGGATCCTCGTGCTCGTACAGGGGCCGTCCGTCGAACTCGGCCAACGCCCAGTCGTCGCGCGGGAAGTGGGCCGGCACCCAGTCCATCAGGACGCCGATACCCGCCTGGTGCAGGGCGTCGACCAGGAACTTGAAGTCGTCAGGGGTGCCGAGACGGGCGGTCGGGGCGTAGAAGCCGGTGACCTGGTAGCCCCAGGAACCGCCGAAGGGATGCTCGGCGACCGGCATCAGCTCGACGTGGGTGAACCCCAAGTCCTTGACGTAGGAGGGGAGTTGTTCGGCGAGCTGGCGGTACGTCAGGCCCGGGCGCCAGGACGCGAGGTGGATCTCGTACACGGAGAACGGCGCCTCGTGGGCGGGGACTTCGGTGCGCCCCGCGAGCCACTCCTCGTCGCCCCACTCGTGGTGCGAGGCGGTCACGATCGACGACGTGGCGGGCGGCACCTCGGTGCGGCGGGCCATCGGGTCGGCGCGCAGCGTCTTGGAACCGTCGGGCCTGGTGATCTCGAACTTGTACAGCTCGCCCTCGCCGATGCCCGGCATGAACAGTTCCCAGACGCCGGTGCCGCCGAGCGAGCGCATCGGGGCGCCCGTGCCGTCCCAGAAGTTGAAGGTGCCGGCCACCCGTACGCCCTGGGCGTTCGGCGCCCACACCGTGAAGCGGGTGCCGGTGACCCCTTGGTGCGTCATCGGCTCCGCGCCGAGCGCCCGCCACAGCTGCTCGTGCCGGCCCTCGCCGATCAGGTGCAGGTCCAGGTCACCGAGCGCGGGCAGGAAACGGTACGCGTCCTCGGTGTCCTGCACGGTGCCGTCGTAGGCCACGAGCAGCCGGTACTCCGGTACGTCCGGGAGCGGGAGCAGCCCGGAGAAGAAGCCGTCCCCGTCGTCGTGCAGTTCGGTCGTCGACGCGCCCGTCATGACGGTCACTCCGAGTGCGAACGGCCGGAACACCCGGAACGCGACGCCGCCGGGGACCGGGTGGGCGCCGAGTACGGAGTGGGGGGCGTGGTGGGTGCCGTGGAGGAGGCGGTCGCGGTCCATGGCATCGAGGGCAGGGGATATGGCGATCTCCGGTGCGGGTGCGGGTGCGGGTGCGGGGGTGGGTGTGGTCGTGCCGGTGCCGGTGCCGGTGTCGGCCGTCACCGTCACGCGCGTGGCCTTCTTGTCGGCGGCGCTCGTCTTCTGGGCCGAACCCTTCTTCATGGAGGCCTTCTTCAGCGAGTTCTTCTTCGTCGAGCTCTTCTTCGCTGAGCTCTTCTTCCCGGCCCCCTTCTTGGCCGTCGCCTTCTTCGCGGCGGCCTTCTTCGGGTCCGGACCGTTGGACGGGGGGCGCGGGGTCACGGGCGGGGCCTCCTGGGCGGGGTGGGTCAGGTGGTGGGGTTGGCGAGGCGGCGTACGGCGGAGAGCGGGACCGGGAGCCAGTCGGGGCGGTGCCGGGCCTCGTAGACGACCTCGTAGACCGCCTTGTCCGTCTCGTACGCGCGCAGCAGGACGGGGTCGGTGCGCGGATCCGCGCCGCTGATCTCCGTGTACCCGGAGCAGTAGGCGGCCCGGCACCTGTTCGCCCAGCCCGGGGCCGGCGGGTCGGCGGAGTGGGCCGCGTAGTCGAAGGACCGCAGCATCCCCGCGATGTCCCGCACCGGCGGCTGGGGCAGCCGGCGTTCCGCCAGCGGCCGGGACGGCTCGCCCTCGAAGTCGATCAGTGACCACTCCCCGGACGGCGAGCGCAGGCACTGGCCGAGGTGCAGGTCGCCGTGGATGCGCTGGGCGGTCCAGGTGTGGCCCTCGGCCGCGAGGTCGGCCAGCGCCGAGAACGCCGTACGCAGTCCGGGCGCGTACGGCCGGAGCGCGGGCACCGCCTGTGCCGCCGTGTCGAGCCGCTCGGTCATGCCCGTGACCAGCTGGTCCAGCTGTACGCGGCCCAGGGTCGTGGTCGGCAGTGCCCGGGCCAGTGCCACATGCACCTCGGCCGTGGCCCGCCCCAGCGCCCGCGCCTCCGCGCCGAAGTCCTCGCCCTTCCGCAGCTCGCGCAGCGCCAGCTCCCAGCCGTCGGTCGCGCCCCGCACGAACGGCTGGAGCACCCCGAGGACGTACGGCTCCTCGGCGAACTCGGCCCGCAGCCACGCCGTCGGCGCCGGCACCCGGGAGCAGCCCTCCAGGGCGAGGGCCAGCGGGAGTTCCAGGTCGGGGTTGGTGCCGGGGACGATCCGGCGCAGCAGTTTCAGGATGAACGTATCGCCGTAGACGACGGACGAGTTGGACTGCTCGGCGGTCATCAGGCGGGGGGCAAGACCGGTCGCGATCTCCTGGCCCGGGTCCCGTTCGAAGCGCAGCCCGCCGATGTGGGCCTGGGTGCGCAACGCCTCCAGGAGCACCTCGGCGGGCCGGGGGTCGTACAGGGCCTCGTACACCGTGCGTCCGGCGAGCGGGCCCTCCTCCACATGTCCGATCAGCGCGGGCGCGAGCCGGGGCGGCAGCGCCTCGCGCACCCCTATGAGGAGCTGGTAGCAGTCGCCCGGAGCGGGGGCCTGATGGGCGCGGACCAGCAGGTGGTAGAGGCCGAGGGTGCCGTCCGCGGGGAGGAGTTCGGTGGCGGCCACCAGCGAGAATCCGGTGACGGGACGGCCTTTGCCCGCGAACCACCGCTGCCTCGGCAGCCACTCCCGCAGGAGGGGGTCGAGGGACGAGAGGAGGCCGGGACCGGGACTGGTCCGGCCGGAAAGTGTGACAGTTTCCGCCATAGCGTCACGTTCCTTTCCCCGGGGGTGGTCGGGGTGTCACTGTTGCGTGCCCCGGGCGGGGCGGGGGAAACCGGATCCACCCCGCCCCAGGGGTGGCTAGGCGGCTTCCTTGCGGAGCCGGAACCAGTAGAAGCCGTGTCCTGCCAAGGTCAGCAGGTACGGCAGCTCTCCTACGGCCGGAAAGCGCACCCCGCCGAACAGTTCGACCGGATGCCTTCCATTGAACGCCCGCAGGTCGAGTTCCGTCGGCTGCGCGAACCGGGAGAAGTTGTTCACGCACAGGACGAGGTCGTCCTCGTACTCGCGCAGGAAGGCGATCACCGCGGGATTCGACGACGGCAGTTCCCGGTACGAGCCGAGGCCGAACGCCAGGTTCTGCTTGCGGATCTCGATCATTCGGCGCGTCCAGTGCAGCAGCGAGGAGGGCGACGACATCGACGCCTCGACGTTGGTGACCTGGTAGCCGTAGACGGGGTCCATGATGGTCGGCAGCGACAGCCGGCCGGGGTCACAGGACGAAAAACCTGCGTTGCGATCAGGTGTCCACTGCATCGGGGTGCGGACGGCGTCGCGGTCGCCGAGCCAGATGTTGTCGCCCATGCCGATCTCGTCGCCGTAGTAGAGGATCGGCGAGCCGGGGAGGGAGAGCAGCAGGGCGGTGAACAGCTCGATCTGGTTGCGGTCGTTGTCCAGGAGCGGGGCGAGCCTGCGCCTGATGCCGATGTTGGCGCGCATGCGGGGGTCCTTGGCGTACTCGGCCCACATGTAGTCGCGTTCCTCGTCGGTGACCATCTCCAGGGTCAGCTCGTCGTGGTTGCGCAGGAAGATGCCCCACTGGCAACCGGAGGGAATCGCGGGGGTCTTGGCGAGGATTTCCGACACCGGGTAGCGGGACTCCCGGCGTACCGCCATGAAGATCCGTGGCATGACGGGGAAGTGGAACGCCATGTGGCACTCGTCGCCGCCGTTCTGGAAGTCGCCGAAGTAGTCGACGACGTCCTC
>NZ_JBFAJD010000029.1:24744-125002 GCF_040655035.1 Streptomyces sp. NPDC050549 | reverse complement strand
CGCCCGCGCACCGGCACGGCCACTCCGGCCACCGGGCTGCCCATCAGCCACCCGATCCACCGGGAACATCCCGCTTCGCGGGACGTTCCCAAAAACCAGGATCAACCCCTACAAGCCGACCCCACCAGGGTTGACGAAACAGATAGGGGCACCCCCCCTTTTTCGGGTTCCGTTCCCCGGTCCCGCACGACCGCGCCCCACCTCCTGAAACCCACGTCGGAGCCGACGTGTTACCCGCCCGGAGGAGCCGCACGTGATCACCCATCCTGTTGATGAGAAACTCCCCGCACTCAAGATGGCCACCACGGGCCTGCAACACGTGGCCGCCATGTACGCGGGTGTCGTCGCCCCGCCGCTGATCGTCGGGACGGCCGTCGGCCTCTCCGGCAACGAACTGACCTTCCTCACCGGCGCCTGCCTCTTCACCGCGGGCCTCGCCACCTTCCTCCAGACCCTCGGGATCTGGAAGATCGGCGCCCGGCTGCCCTTCGTCAACGGCGTCACCTTCGCCGGGGTCGCCCCGATGACCGCGATCGCGGCCTCCACCGGAGACAAGGCCGACGCGCTGCCCGTCGTCTTCGGCGCGGTGATCGTCGCCGGCCTGCTCGGCTTCCTCGCCGCCCCCTTCTTCAGCAGGGCGGTCCGCTTCTTCCCGCCGGTCGTCACCGGCACCGTGATCACCCTCATAGGTGTGTCCCTGCTGCCGGTCGCCTTCGGCTGGGCGCAGGGGCCCAACCCCTCGGCGTACGACTACGGTTCGACGACCAACCTGGGACTCGCGGCGGCGACCCTCGTCGTCGTGCTGCTCCTCCGCCGCTTCACTCGCGGCTTCGCCAGGCAAGTGGCCGTCCTGCTCGGCCTGTTGCTCGGCACACTCCTCGCGATCCCCTTCGGAGCCGCGGACTTCGGCCCGGTCGCGGACGCCGACGTGATCGGTTTCCCGAGCCCCTTCCACTTCGGCGCACCGCAGTTCCAGCTCGCCGCGATCGTCTCGATGTGCGTCGTGATGGTGGTCTCGATGACCGAATCCACCGCGGACATGCTGGCGTTGGGCGAGATCGTCGAACGCCCCGCGGACGAGGCGACCATCGCGGCGGGCCTGCGCGCCGACACTCTCGGCTCCGCGATCAGCCCCCTCTTCAACGGCTTCATGTGCAGCGCCTTCGCCCAGAACATCGGCCTGGTCGCCATGACCCGCATCCGCAGCCGCTACGTCGTCGCCACCGGCGGTGGCTTCCTGGTGCTGATGGGCCTGTGCCCGATGGCCGCGTCGCTCATCGCCGTCGTACCGCGCCCGGTGCTGGGCGGCGCGGGCATCGTCCTGTTCGGCTCGGTCGCCGCGAGCGGGATCCAGACCCTGGTCGGGGCGGGCCTGGAGAAGGGCGACAACGTCCTGGTCGTGGCCGTGCCGCTGGCCGTCGGCATCATCCCGATCACCGCACCGGACTTCTACCACGCGTTCCCGGGGACCGTCAGGATCGTCCTCGACTCGGGCATCTCCACCGGCTGCGTGGCGGCGGTGGCCCTGAACCTGGTCTTCAACCACCTCGGCCGGCGGCGGAAAACCCAGGCCACGCCACGCACCGGTCGGCAGTTCTCCTACGGCGTCGGTGAGTCACCGTGAACTCCCCGGCCACGCCATGAGGTTGGCGAACAGCTCGGCCTGCTCGATCGCGTCGTCGAGGGCATGGTGCGTGTGCCGCCGCCGGGACAGCAGCACGCGCGGCATCGTGCCCTTGGCCACGGAACGCAGCGGCAGCCGGGCCTTCGTCGCGTAGAGCGTCTTCATGTCGAGGCAGCCGGAGTGCCCGAAGGGGCTCGCGCCGGTGAAGCGGATCAGATACCAGTACAGGAACATCCAGTCGTACGACGCCGGGTAGCCGCACATCACCGGCTGGGCGCCCCCGGCGACTTCACGCACCCAGGTGCCGAACTCGGCGAGAGCAGCGGCGGGTTCGGCCCCCTCGGTCCGCAGCCGGTCACGGTCGAGCCCGCTCACCGCCAGCGCCTCCGGCACGAACTCCTCGCCGATCGGCCGCAGTTCACGGTAGAAGGTCTGCTTCTCCGGATCCGCCGCGGTGAACCCGTCGGCGTCCTGCGTCCCGGCGACGGCGGCGCCGAGGCTCAGCATGGAGTACGGCCCCGGGACCGGGCCGTCGGCTTCGATGTCGACGGAGATGTACAGGCTGGGCTTGACGCGTCGTGCGGCCATGGGCCGGAGCATCGCAGGCGGACGGGGCGGCCCGCACCCCAATTCAGCCGTGCCCGACCGCCCGGCAGGGCATGGCCTCGGGGAGCCGGCCCGTGAAGTACGACCGGGGCGGGACACCCATCAGGGCGCGGAAGTCGGACGTCATGTGGGACTGGTCGTAGTAGCCGGTGACGGCGGCGAGTTCGGCCCAGGAGAGTTCGGTGGCGTGGGCCACCACGGCCCGCACCCGGTTGATACGGGCGTAGTGCTTGGGGGAGAGACCGACCCCCTCGGCGAACAGATTGCGCAACTGCCGCTCGCTGACGGCGAGTTCACGGGCAACGGCGGGAACCGGACCGGGCAGGTGACCGATGCGGATCGACATCGCGTCGACACCGGCCCGGACGAGTTCGGCGCGTGCGGAGTCCGCGGCGGCGGTGAGACGGGCGGGGACGACCTCCGTCAGTCGGGCGACGGCCGTCGCTGGCTCCAACTCGCGCAGCTCGACGTCCAGTTGGCGGGCGACCCGGCCGGGCAGCTCGCCCAGGGGCATGGCCCGGCCGACGAGATCGACCGCCGGAACGCCCAGCAACGGCCGTGTGGTGCCCGGCGTCAGCCGCAGCTCCGCGCAGGCCACGAGGTGTTTGGCCGCGTGGTACGTGGCCCGGACACGCGGCCCGACGACGAGGACGCTGCGGCGGCCGTTCCCCTCGACGCGGACCACCAACTTCGTCGCCGTGTCCGGGAGATGGACGAACGGCTCAACCGGGAGGCGGTTCACGGTCAGATCGGCGATGCGCGCGATCCAGGGGCGCAGCTCGTCCGGCAGGGGCAACTCCCGTTCGGAAACCTCGGCGTTGGTCACCCCTCCACGGTAAGCGCGCCGGCGGCCCGCACCGGGCCCCCGAACGTGCCGGAATCTCCTAGAACCGAAGGCCCCTGCCCGCCCACCGTGGTGGTCATGATCCTAGTGACGGGTGCCACGGGCACCATCGGCAGCGAGGTCGTACGACGGCTCGTGGCGCGCGGCGAGAAGGTGCGCGCCCTGACCCGGGACCCCGAGAAGGCCCGGATTCCCTCGGGGGTGGAGACGGTACGGGGCCGTCCCGCCGACCGGGCCTCCGTGGACGCCGCGCTGACCGGCGCCGAAGTCGCCTTCCTGGTGGGCGTGTTCGGACCGGACGACGCGGAGCACGACCGGGGCCTGGTGGAGGCGGCACGGGCGGCGGGCGTGCGCCGGATCGTGAAGCTCTCCGGCATCGGCACCGGCGACCCCGCCGTCGGACCGGTCGGCAGCTGGCACGTGGCCGGTGAACAGGCCGTGCGGGACAGTGGGTTGGAGTGGACCGTCCTGCGCCCCTCCGCCTTCGCCTCGAACACGCTCGGCTGGGCGGCATCCGTGCGGTCGGGCACGCCGCTGCCGAACACGAGCGGCGCCGGCGGTCAGGGGGTGGTCGACCCGCGTGACGTGGCCGAGGTGGCGGTGGCCGCACTGCTCGACGCATGCCACTCGGGGCGGACGTACACACTGACCGGACCCGAGGTGCTGAGCGTGCCGGACCAGGCCGCCGTACTGGCCGAGGTCCTCGGGCGCCCCGTGGAGGTGCGTGACCTGTCCTCGGCCGAGGCGCGTGAGTATCTGCTCGGTCTCGGCTACAGCGACACGTTCATCGACGCCTCCGAGATCAGCAGGGAGTTCGTAAGAAACGGCGGCAACGAGGTCGTCACCGGGGAGGTGCGGGAGGTCCTGGGCCGCCCTCCGCGCACCTATCGGGAGTGGGCCCAGGACCACAGGGCGGCGTTCGGGGAGGAGATCGGGGAGGGGTGACCCGGTCGGCTGCGGGGCGGTGTCAGTCACGCCCCCGCAGCACCCCTGCCGCCAGGACCAGCGCCGCCGCCGCGATCAACGCCGCGCCCCGGAACGCCAGTTGGTATCCCGCCGCGGTCGCCGGTAGCAACTCGGCGCCCCGGGCGACCAGTCCGTCGGTCCGGCCCGCCGCCAGCGTCGACAGCACCGCGAGCCCCAGTGAACCACCCACCACCTGCGTGGTGTTGAAGAGCCCGGAGGCCAGTCCCGCGTCCTCCTCGCGCGCGCCCGCCATGGCGAGCCCGGTCAGCGCGGGCATCGCCGCGGCGAAACCGAAGGCCAGCAGGAGCAGCGGCGGCAGGACGTCTGTGAGGTACGAGCCGTCGGCGGGGGCGCGGCTCAGCAGGGCCATGCCCGCGACGATCAGGACCAGCCCGGCCAGCAGCACCCGGTAGGCGCCGAAGCGGCCGATGGTCCGTGCCGACAGGCCCAGCATCAGTACGCCGATCACGACCGGTGCCGGCAGGAACGCCGTGCCGGTGAGCAACTCGCTGAATCCCAGGACGCGTTGGACGTACAGCGCGCCGATGAACTGGAAGCCGAACATGGTGCCGATCATCAGGATCTGCACGGCGTTCGCCCCGGTCAGCAGCCGGGAGCGGAACAGTCGCAGGCGCAGCAGCGGGCGGGCGGCCCGGGCCTGGCGGACGGTGAACGCCACGAAGAGCGCCAGGGCGAGGGCGGCCAGTGGCACGGTGGCGGTGAGGGAGCGTTCGCCGGTGCCGACGATGACGTACACCGTGAGCATCAGCGCTCCGGTGACCAGCGCGGCGCCCGGGTAGTCGGCGCCCCGGGCGAGTCCGCCACCCTGCTCCGGGGCGAGGACGCGGACGGCGGCGAACCAGGCCGCGATCCCGATCGGCAGGTTGATCAGGAAGATCCAGTGCCAGTTCAGGGCCTGGGTGAGTGCCCCGCCGAGGAAGGTGCCGAGGGCTCCGCCGCCCGCGCCGACGGCGCTGAACACGGCGATCGCGCGGGCGAGTTCACGCGGCTCGGGGAAGAGTGCGAAGAGCATCCCGAGGACGACCGCCGACGCCATCGCCCCGCCGACGCCCTGCACGGCCCGGGCCGCGATCAGCACGCCCTGGCTCGTTGCGAGCCCGCACAGCACGGAGGCCGCGGTGAACACGGCGAGCCCCGCCGTGAACATCCGCTTGCGGCCCACCAGATCGCCCAGCCGGCCGACGAGGAGGAGCAGTCCGCCGAACGGGATCAGATAGGCGTTGACGACCCAGGCGAGCCCTGGTGCCGAGAACCCGAGGTCGCGCTGGATCGCCGGCATGGCGACCGTGACGATGTTGCCGTCCAGGATCGTCATCAGTGTCCCCGCGCACAGGACGACGAGGGACGCCCAGCGGGAGTACGTTCGTTCCAGCCCTCGCGGCGGTGCCTCGGACAGGGTCGACATGGCTCGTGGCCTCCATGGTTCTCCGCTGCACCCATAGGTGCACGACTTGTAACGGGGAACATCGTGGGGAACCATGAAGGCCGGCAAAAGGAGGCACTTCGATGTCCCAGGGGAACACCGGTGTTACCACCCAGGTCGTGAACGCGCACGCCTGCCCGGTGCGCGAGGTTCTTGACAGGGTCGCCGGCAAATGGAGCGTGCAGATCCTGGTCGCGGCGGCCCAGGGCCCCATCCGCTTCACCGAGTTGGAGCGCAGCATCGAGGGCATCAGCCGCCGCATGCTGACCCTGACGCTGCGCAACCTGGAGCGCGACGGACTCGTCACCCGCACGGTCTTCCCGACCGTGCCGCCCAAGGTCGAGTACCGACTCACCCCGGTGGCCCAGGAGTTGCACGAAACACTGCAACGGCTGACGGACTGGGCCGAGCGCAACCGCGTCCACATCGCCGAGTCACGCGCGGCCTACGACACCCGGCACGATCCGGAGTGAGGGTGGCGGTACCCCGCCTCAGAGTCCGAACAGGCCGGGATCGGTCGTCAACCGCTTGAAGTACTCCCGTGGTCGGGCGGTCAGTCGGCGTTCCTTGAGATCCAGCAGCCCGCCGACCGACGCGACCTCCGCGGAGACCGTGCCGTCGCGCTTCGTGATCGCCTGTGTGACCCGGAACGTCTTGCCCTCGCCCCACTCGAAGACACAGCTCACCTGGACTTCGTCGCCCGCGCGCAGCTCCCGCAGATAGCGGATGGTCGTCTCCAGTACGACCGGTGCGATCCCCTCGGCGAGCAACTCGGCCTGGCCCACCCCCGCGGCCTGCAACAGCGCCCAGCGGGCATGTTCCGCGTACTGCAGATACACGCTCTGATTGAGGTGCCCCAGGCTGTCGGTCTCGTATCCGCGGACGGTCACCGGGACGGAAAACGGCTCGATCACTGCGTTCCCTTCTCGCACTGACGGACGATCTGCCGCACCGATCCTGGCACGTCCCTCAGCTTCTTCGCGGTGAGGCCAGCAGACAACTCGCTCTCGTACGCGGCTCGTTGTGCTCGCTCACCTGCCAGCCCGCCCGCTCCAGCGTCTCGGCACAGGCGTGCAGCGCCGCCCCGTCCGGGTCGCGCACGGCGACGGCCTCGGGCTGCGGGGTCGCCCGCACCCGGTAGCCCCCCGTGCCGTCCCGACCGGCCGGCCGGTGCCCGGCGGCCTCCAGGGCCAGCGCGGCGGCCTGCACCAGATGTGTGCGCTCCCAGCCGCACGGCCGGTCCACGGAGCCGTCCGGATTCGTCATCCGGCGCAGCTCCAGCAAGCCCTGCCAGGCGCTGTGCACCTCACGGGTGCGGGCCGGACCGGTGTCCGGCAGGTCCTCGCCGCCGATCCGGGCGGCGAAGACCCCGGCGGTCGCGAGGGTCTCCGCGACCGGCTCGGCGACCTCGGGCGGTGCCTCCCGTACGCGATGCCCCGCCGGGGTCAGAAAGTGGTCGTGCGGCGGGCGCGGATGCCGGAACGCGAGCCCCCGCTTCACCAGCGCGGCGAGCTGCGCCTCCGTACCCCGCAGCCGCCCGGTGACGGGATCGGCGGCGTCGATGACACGCCGCTGCGCGGCGGTCGGCGGTCGTGTCACGGCGTGCTCCTCCCCGCCGCGTCGAGGGGTGTTCGCGGCTCATTCGAAGGCTACGACGGGGGTCTGACATTCCAGGCGGCGACCACCGGCCGCCCGTGCTCCGTGCCCAGCCGGCCCAGCGTCCCGGTCGCCAGCTGGAACAGCGCCCCGTACGACGGCGGCAGCCCGAGCCGCCGCGCGGTGAGGACCCGCAGGAAATGACCGTGCGCCACCAGCACCACCACACCCTCGGTGTTCGCGAGCGCCGCGTCGACCTCGGCCAGCACGCGGTCGGCGCGCTGCCCCACCTGCTCCGGGCTCTCCCCGGGATGGTCCGGCGGCCCGGGCGCGACCCCGTCGGTGAACAGGAACCAGTCCGGCCGGGTGCGCTGGATCTCGACGGTCGTGATTCCCTCGTAGCCGCCGTAGTCCCACTCCCGCAGATCCGGGTCGACGCGTACGTCCGTCAGACCGATCAGCTCGGCGGTCTCCCGGGCCCGCTGCAAAGGGCTGACGAACGCGGCGCCGACCCGGTGCGAACGGATCAGCGGCACCAGTCCGCGCGCCTCCGCCCGCCCCTTCGCGGTCAGCGGGACATCGGTCCAGCCGGTGTGCCGCCCCGACCGGGACCATTCGGTCTCTCCATGCCGTACCAGGAAAAGATCGCCCATACCTCACAGGCTATGGGCCCACCGCTCCAACGTCGCGAAATCGGTCTCGCGCAGACCTCTGCGCGGGTCCACCTTGAGGAGGAGCGCCGAACCGTCGTGGTGCTCCTCGACGTGCCGTACGTCCAGGTCGGTGACCAGGTCGTCCACCCAGACGAAGGGACGTCCCGCCGCCCAGGCCACCACCTGCCGGGTCTTCCAGTAGAGGCGGTCCGGGTCCTTCGCGAACACGCCGGTGAACTCGATCACCGGGAGGTCGCCGGGGAGCCCTACCACCGGCGCGATCATCTCGTTGGCGTGGTGCATCCAGGTGGTGGCCCAGACCGGCTCGTACGGCAGCGCCAGTATTCGTTCGCCGTGCCCGGGGTGCAGGCGCACCCGGAGCCCGCGCCGCAGCCGCCGGGAGCCCGGCTCCTGCCGGGCCGACCAGTTCGCCGGCCACATCCGACGGGTGACATAGCCGCGGTGGCGCAGGAACCGGGCGCCGTACGGGTTGAGGGGGCCGTCGACGTCCAGGAGGAGTAGGGGGAGGTCCGTCATGCGGAGGAGCTACCCAGGGCGGGGCGGGGTTACTGGCGATACCCGCCGAGGAACCGTCCGATCCGCCCGATCGCCGCCTCCAGGTCGTCCGCGTGCGGCAGCGTGAGGATGCGGAAGTGGTCGGGGGCGGGCCAGTTGAAGCCGGTGCCCTGGACCACCTGGATTTTCTCCCGGAGCAGCAGGTCCAGGACGAACTTCTCGTCGTCGTGGATCTTGTGGACCTTGGGGTCGAGGCGGGGGAACGCGTACAGCGCGCCCTTCGGCTTCACGCACGACACCCCGGGGATCTCGTTGAGCTTCTCCCACACCACGTTGCGCTGTTCGTGCAGTCGCCCGCCCGGAACGGTCAGGTCGCGGATGGACTGACGGCCGCCCAGTGCGGCCTGGATGGCGTACTGCGCGGGCGCGTTGGGGCACAGTCGCATGGAGGCCAGCATCGTCAGGCCCTCCAGGTAGTTCTTGGCGTGCTGCTTCGGGCCCGTCACCACCAGCCAGCCCGAGCGGAAGCCGGCCACCCGGTACGTCTTCGACAGGCCGCAGAAGGTGAGGACGACCAGGTCCGGAGCGAGCGCGGCGGCCGAGTGGTGCACGGCGTCGTCGTAGAGGATCTGGTCGTAGATCTCGTCCGCGAAGACCATCAGGCCGTGCCGGCGGGCGAGGTCGAGGATGCCCTCGATGATCTCCTTGGGGTAGACGGCGCCGGTCGGGTTGTTCGGGTTGATGATGACGACGGCCTTGGTGCGGTCGGTGATCTTCGCCGCCATGTCGTCCAGGTCCGGGTACCAGTCGGCCTGTTCGTCGCAGAGGTAGTGGACCGCCTTGCCGCCGGAGAGGGTCGTCACCGCCGTCCACAGCGGGAAGTCCGGGGCGGGGATGAGGATTTCGTCGCCGTCCTCCAGCAGCGCCTGTACGGCCATGGAGACCAGCTCGGAGACGCCGTTGCCCAGGAACACGTCGTCGACGTCCACCTCCAGGCCCAGGGTCTGGTAGCGCTGGGCGACCGCGCGGCGGGCGGAGAGGATGCCGCGCGAGTCCGTGTAACCGTGGGCCTGGGGGAGCATCCGGATCATGTCCTGGATGATCTCCTCGGGCGCCTCGAAGCCGAAGAGCGCGGGGTTGCCGGTGTTCAGGCGCAGGACGCTGTGGCCCGCCTCCTCCAGTGCGTTGGCGTGCTCGATCACCGGACCGCGGATCTCGTAACAGACCTCGCTGAGCTTGCTCGACTGCCGGAACTCCATTGCGCCCTCGCCCCATCGGCTTCGTGTGTTGCTTGGTTTTACCAAGTGTGAGCTTGGAAAGTCCAACAACATGTCTAGACTGCGTCGCATGTCACCTCGCCGAAGCTACGACCAGTACTGTTCCGCGGCCCGGGCCCTCGACCTCGTCGGCGACCGCTGGACCCTGCTGATCGTCCGCGAACTCCTCGCCGGTCCGCGCCGCTACACGGACCTGCACGCCGATCTGCCGGGCGTCAGCACGGACGTACTCGCCTCACGGCTGAAGGACATGGAGAGGGACGGGCTGACGACGCGGCGGCGGCTGCCGCCGCCCGGTGCCGCCTACGTCTACGAACTCACCCGGCGCGGACGGGAGTTGCTGCCCGTGCTGCAGGCCCTCGGTGCCTGGGGCGCACCCGAGCTGGGGGAGCGGCGGCCCACGGACGCGGTACGCGCCCACTGGTTCGCGCTGCCGCTGCTGCGGGCGCTGGAGGGGGAGGGGCTCGTCGAAGTCCGGCTGGAGGAAGGGGAGTTCCATGTGTTCGTGGGGCTGGAGGGGGATGGCGAGGTCTACGGCGAAGGGCCCGCGCCCCGGGAGCCCGACGCCCGGCTCGTGCTCGGTGTCGACACCTGTACGGCCGTCGCCCAGGGGGAGTTGAGTCTTTCCGACGCAGTGCGCGCCGGACGAGTGGAGGTGAGCGGCGAGGGCACGCTCGCGAAGGCGCTGCGGGAGGCCTGAAACGGGGCTGTGTATGACAGAAGGCCCGCCAGGGGCGGGCCTTCTGACGAGACGTCACATGCCGGGCGGCGGTACGCGCCGGGGCCGTCCCGACCCCCGCGTCAACGCATACCCGCCGATGCCCGCGAGCGCGGCCAGCACGCCGCCCACGCCGGTCCACACCCAGCGGTCGGACCACCAGCCCGACGACCAGCCGCCGTCGGGCTCGATGCTCGACAGCGCCGCCGACGTGGAGGACGAACTGTCTTCGTCCGACGTCGACTTGACCGCGATCCCCGGCGTCAGAGGCTCCGCCAGCGAGCCGTCCACCGCCGCCGAACCGCCGATGTCCTTGGCGTCCACCCGCAGTTCGGTGCTCACCGGCTGGCCCAGGTCCGAGGACTGGAGGTCCACGACCGTCAGCCGGACGTAGTACGTCCCGGGCAACGGGTCGTTGGCCCACTGCTCCGACCAGGCACGGACCGTACGCAGCGTGCACGCCAGGTCCAGGGAGGCGGTGCCCTGTGCGGCGGTGCGCGTCGCGGCCCCGTACTGGCAGGCCTGGCGGCGCCGGAGCCCGTCGTAGACATCGAGCTGCCAGGTCTCGCCCGCGTGCGTGTCCGGGAGCTTCACCGTCGCCTTGACGGTGGGGCGTTGACCGGCGTCCGCGGCGAACGACCAGTACAGGTAGTCACCCGTGGAGCCGCTCGCGGTGCCCGTCTGTCCCTGGTCGAGTTCCGTGGCCGTACGGAAGGAGGTGCCGGCCTGAGTGGGGGCCGAGCTGCCGTCGGAGGAGGTGGAGGAGGGGCTCGCGGAGGGCGAGGAGTCCGCCACCGCGGGTCCCGCGGCCAGACCCGCCATCAGCAGGGCCGCGCTCAACACACGTGTGATCCGCATCAGTTGGTCCTCCAGACCGCGAGACGCCAGCGGGACAGCCAGCCCCAGAGCAGACCCGCCACGAAGCCGGTCAGCACGAGGGCGCCGAGCAGCCACCAGCCGCGGCCGAGGCCGAAGGCGGCCACGTCGCTCGCCTTGCTGGGCGCGTCCACGACGTCGACGGTCAGTTCCAGCGGCAGACCGGGCGTGGTCTTCACCCCGGAGACCGCCGAGAAGGAGTTGGTGACCTGGAGACACACGGTCTCGGCCGGTGCGTTGTCGTCGTCGCTCTCCGCCTTCGGGTAGCGCAGCCCGGTGGAGATGACGTCCGTACGGCCGTTGCCCGTGCCCTCGCCGCGCACGATCTCGCGTCCGTGCACGGTGACCGCCCGCAGCAACACCCCGTAGTCCGGGTTCACTTCGCGGTCGGCGCCCACGCTGACCGAAGCGCGCAGCTCCTGGCCGGGGCCGACGTCCACGCGGTAGAAGCGCTGCTTGCCGAACTCCTCGCGGTCCGTGTACAGACCGGACTTGAGGGTCGGGGCGCTGGAACACTGGGCTGTCCCCTCGGTGGCGACCGGAGTCACCACGGGGTCGGCCGCGCGGTCCACCAACTGGCCCATGCGGTCGGAGAGTTCCTCCTTGTGCTGCACGGACGTGTACGTGCCGCCGGTCGCGTCCGCGATGCAGCTGAGCTGGTCGCGGGTCTTGGCGTCCGGCACCAGACCCAGGGTGTCGATGGTCAGGCCGATGCCCTTGGCCGCGATCTCGCGGGCCACCTCGCACGGGTCCAGCGGCTGGCAGGTGTCCTCGCCGTCGCTGATCAGGACGATACGGCGGGTGCCGTCACCGCCGTCCAGGTCGTCCGCCGCCTTGAGCAGCGCGGGCCCGATCGGTGTCCAGCCGGTGGGCTGGAGCGTCGCCACCGCGGTCTTGGCCTCGGTGCGGTTCAGGGTGCCCACCGGGTACAGCTGCGCGGTGTCCTTGCAGCCCGTCTTCCGGTCGTTGCCGTGGTAGTTGGCGCCCAAGGTGCGGATGCCGAGCTGCACTTCCTCGGGTGTCGCGTCGAGCACCTCGTTGAACGCCTGCTTCGCCGCGGCCATCCGGGAGCCGCCGTCGATGTCCTTGGCGCTCATGGAACCGCTGACGTCCAGCACGAGTTCGACCTTGGGGGAGGCCGTGGAGTCCGTCTCGTCGGCGACCGCTCCGGCCGGGAAGGCGACCCCGGCCGTGAGGGTGGCGAGCAGGGCACAGATCCCCGCCGCCAGCCGTTGTCTTGTGATCATCGCCGGATCCTATTGATCAGATGGACCGGGCTCCAAAACGAGCGGGTTGGGCAGCCCCGTCCACTGGTCCCCGGGCAGCTCCGGCGACAGCCGCATCAGCGTCAACGCCTTTGTCGGCAGCGGCTGTCGGAGGAGCGCGAGGAGGTCGGGCGTCCGCTCCAGCTCCGGTACGACGGCCGCCAGCGCCGCCCTGAGCGCCGTACCGGAACCGGCCGTACCCGCGAGCGCGCCCGCCACCAGCGAGCCGAACAGCTTGCGGCGCAGGGTCGTCTCGTCGTCGGTGACGATCCGTCCGCTCAGCTCCGGGACCGGAATGCCGTGCCGGGCGAGGCGCTTGGGGCTCACCCGGATGTCGGCGAGATCGCGGTACACCAGGCGGATCGGGGCACCCGTCCGGTTCAGCACCACCAGCAGGTTCTGACCGTGTGCCTCAAGGGCCACACCGGACTCCAGCAGACGCAGACCTACGACGAGAGCGAGACGGGTGAACTCGGCCAGCCAGACGGGCGAGTGGGGCAGGCCGGTGGTCGCGAGGGCGGCCACCGGCAGGACCCGCTCGCCCGCTTCCGTGGCCGCGTACGTCTGCGGCGACTCCCGCAGCACGGCCGCCAGGTCGGGGGAGTCGGCCGTGACGGCGCCCAGTGTGCGGGTGACGTGCAACAGGCCGTCCGAGCGTGCCGCCAGGGTCTCCCCGAATGCAGACAGGGCCGCTGACAGACCGATCGAGTAGACCGAGATGTCCCGTACCGAGGACGTCAGCCGCGCGCTCAGCGCGGTCTTGACGTGCGTGCCGCCCGCCAGTGCCAGCGTGCGCAGCGACATCAGCGGATGCGCGTCCACCGGAGCGTCCCCCGCGCGCTTCAGCACATGGGCCGCCTGCCACGGGTGCACCGGGATCAACAGCCGCCCCGCGTTCCGCAGTTCGTCCGGCCACGCGCCGGTCAGCAGACATTCTCCCGCCCGCACCGGCACCGACCCCAGCGCCACCACCGGCCGGTGCTCGGGCCCGTACGCGAGCTGCTCGGCCACCGAGAACCCGGGCCGGGAACGGCAGCTGGGGTGGAAGGGATGCCCGTCGACGATCCGCTGCTCCCACTCCCAGTCGTGCTCCGGCCACTCCTCCGTGTGCGCGGGCTGGTTGGCCCGGGACAGCGCCAACGAGGCCACGCTGTGCCCGAGTTCGGCCGCGAAGCCCGTCCCGTGCGGCACCGCGAGATCGGTCATCAGGCGCGCCGGATCGTCGTGGGCCACGCCGTCGAGGTGGACGACGGTGACGTACGCGTCGGTCGCGTACGGATCGGCGGGCGGGCCGTGCAGCGTCCGGCCGCCGGAGAGCCGTAGGACCAGGCCCGGGGACCGGCCGGTGATCCACGGCAGCGGCTCATGGGCGAGCGCCCGCCACAGCCGGGTGAGGACCGCCGCACGGGCGCCGGGCAGCTCGGCCGCGTACCGTTGCAGGAGGTCGGGCCGTGCGGCGGCGAGTTCCTCGGCCACCTCTGCCTCGGGATGCGGGGGACGGTCCACGGTCGACTCCTCGGGTGCGGACGGGGCGTCAGGGTCGGTGACGACGAGAGACATACTGATCGCGATCGCAGGACACGGACTTAGGGAACGAATGGATCGCGTCGACTTCACATCTCCGGGCGCCGGCACGGCCGAGCGCGCCGACGCGTACGCGGCGGCGCCCCTGCTCAACTGTCTGCTCCGGGAGGTGGCCCGGCCACTCCCGGACCCCGGGGAGCGACGCGTGTACCGGCTGCCGGGGAGCGGCCGACTGCTGCGGGTGCGCGGCGAGCGGCGGCCCGCCGAGCCGGAGGTGTACGCGGACGGCGACTGGCACCGCGTCGGCCACCCCGAACTCGTGAAACTCGTCGCCGAGGAACTGGCGCGGTACATCGGGGTGTCCAACCACGAACTGCCCGCCGAGATGACCGACAGCCGTGACGCGATCGCCGCGCTGCTCACCGCGCGGGAGTCCGCGACGGCGCCCGACGACCCGTATCTCCGCTCCGAACAGTCCTTGATCACCGGCCATCCCTACCATCCCGCGCCCAAGGCCCGCGGCGGCGGCCCCGTCGCGGGCTGGCTGCCCTACGCCCCGGAGGCGTACACCCGCTTCCCGCTGGTGCTGCTCGGGCTGCGCGAGGACGCCGTCGTGGAAGAGGGGGACGTAGCGGCCCTGGACGCGCTGGGCGAGGCCCCGCCGGGCTATCGGCTGCTGCCCGCCCACCCGTGGCAGCTCGACCTCGTGGGCGACGGACTCGCGGAGGCCTTCGCCGACGGCCGGTTGATCCGGCTCGGCACGACGGCGACGCCGGTCTGGCCGACGGCCGCGATCCGTACGGTGTACAACCCCACCGACGACCTGTTCCTCAAGTTCAGCCTGGACGTGCGGATCACCAACGACGTGCGCCGGCTCTGGCGCCACGACCTGCTGAAACTCCGGCGCACCGACAAGGCCGTCCGGGACGCCTTCGCCGCGATGGGCGGCACGGCCGGCTGGTTGAGCGACCGCGGATACCGCACCGCCGCCTTCGCCTTCGAGGAACTCGCCGTCCTGGTCCGCGACGGCCTGCGCGACCACCTCGCGCCCGGCACCACCCCGCTGCTCGCGGCAGGGCTGGTGGAAGGCTTCGACGGCGACCCGCTCGACGGTACGGCGGACCCGACCGGCTGGTGGGAGGCGTATCTGCGGCAGGTCGTACCCCCCGCGCTGGGGGCCTTCGCGGACCACGGCGTCGTACTCGAAGCGCATCTGCAGAACACGGTGGTCGCCGTCGACGCCGACGGAACGCCCGTGCGGGCGCTGTACCGGGACGCGGAGGGCGTGAAGCTGCTGCCGGACGTGGACCGGGCCGCCGGGTGGGAGCGTCTCGTGTACTGCCTGGTCGTCAACCACCTCGTGGAAGTGGCCGAAGTCCTCGCCGAGCGCCACCCGAAACTGGACCCCTGGCCCGCCGTCCGCGCCGAACTGGCCCGCCGCGACGACCTTCCCGAGATCCCCGCACTCCTCGCCTCACCCACCCTGCCCGGCAAGACCAATCTGCTGCTGCGCTGGACCGGCGCGGACGGCGCCGACGCGCGCTATCTGCCGGTGCCCAACCCGCTGGCGGAGTGAGCGTGGGCGCCCGGCGTCAGCCCCGGACCGGGGACCCCGCGGGTGCCGGCGCCTCCCAGGTCAGGGTGAGGCCCGCGTAGAGATAGCGGCTCGCCTCGACGGCGAGCAGCAGCACCGTGTCGCGGGGCGTGATCCGACCCGCGGTCCAGCCCGCGTCCAGGGCCAGAGAGCGTCAGCGGTACGGCGATGCCCTCGGCGAGGGCGATCCCCTTCTTGACCTTCACCCCGATCTCGTGGCTCACGCCGAGCGGGCCGGCGGGCCGTACCAGGACCGCGTCGCCGGCCTTCTCCAGGTCGTGGTCGACGATGGCGCCCACGGTCTTGTCCTGGTCGTTCTCCGTGTCCGTGACATGCGCCAGGACCAGCGCGTACTTTCCGTCGGCCGACCTGAGGGAGGGGGCCTCGGCCGCCCAGTACGAGGTCACGTTGGTCAGTTCGTGACGGGCCTTCAGCGCGGCGGCGAGGTTCGCTCCCGCTTTGCCGGCCTCCGGTGCGTCGACCGTGCCGGACCTGGCCTCGACGACCAGGACCAGATTGGGGTCGCCGCCGAACTTCCGGTCGACCAGCTTCCGGGCGGCGACCGACTCGGCCCCGCCGGGGTGAAGCCGCCGCCCTGCAGCTTGGTGAACGCGCCGCCCGAGAGCAGGACCGCTCCCACCGGGGCGACGCCGGAGACGGCCAGCACCAGCCGCGCCCGGCGGACGAGGAACGCGCCGATCGCGGCGTACATCAGACGCCCTCCGTGACACCGGGCCGGTGACGCTGCAGCCAGGCCGACAGCGACAGCGGCTGCCCGTACCGGGCCCAGACCGCGCCGGAGTCGACGACCTGCGGCTCGGTGTCGAGGGCCACGCCCATCTGCATCTGCCGCGCGAGGACCGGGTTGAACGGCTTCATCAGCGCGCTCATCGGCCGGAGCATGCCGAGCGACATCTTGTTCTCGCCCTTGACCTGCTCTCCCATGGAGGCCGCGACGAGTTCGTTGACCTGGGCGAGGGTCAGCGCCTCGGGACCGCCGAGGTCGGCGGAGAAGCCCTCGCCCGCGCGCCCGGCCAGCGCGGCGGCCACCCGGGCCACGTCCGTGCCGGACACCCAGGACACCGGATTGGTGCCCGAGCCCAGCACCATGGCCTTGCCCTTCTTGGCGATCGGTTCGGCGAGCATCTCCACCCAGGTGTCCATGAGGTGGGTGGGCCGCAGGATCGAGAACGGCACCTTGCTGCCGCGCAGTGTGCGCTCCGCCTCGAACTTGAGGCGGAAGAACTCCACCGGACTGTCGGCGCGGGCGCTCGCGGTCGAGAGGTACACGAAGTTCTCGACCGCGGCCTCCCGGGCGACGTCGATCAGGGTGGGGACGCCCTTGCCCTCGATGCCCTTGGGGCCGCTCGCCCCTTTGCCGTTGCCGCCCTGAACGGTGCAGACGATCGCCCTGGCGCCGGTGACGGCCCGCACCAGCGAGTGCCGGTCGTGCAGATCACCGGCGACGACCTCGACGTCCCGGGCGAACTTCACCGAGGAAGGGGTCCGGGTGACGACGCGCACCGCCTGCCCGTCGCTGCGCAGCTGGTCCACGATCTGGCGGCCGACCTTGCCGGTGCCGCCGAAAATGACGATCATGCCTGGCTCCTTTACGCTGTCAGTAAATCTAACATTGTTAGACATTAGATCGGCGATAGTATTCCCGTGTCAACGGAAGGACGAACGTGACGACGAAACCCGAGCTCGCGCAGCCGAAGTCGCAGCCGAGCGCCAGCAGGCAGCGACGCGAGCGGGAGCGTCAGCAGATGCGCGCGCGCCTGCTGGAAGCGGCGAGGGACATCGCGGCCGAGGAGGGCTGGAACGCGGTCACGATCCGCCGCATCGCCAACAAACTCGAATACACCCCGCCGATCCTGTACCAGTACTTCTCCAGCAAGGAGTCACTGTTCGTCGAGCTGATGCTGGTCGGCTTCAGCGAGCTCACCGACCGGCTCGCCACCGCCGCCGAGGCCCCGGCGGAGCAGCGGCTGGCCGCGCTGGCCGAGGCGTACTGGGCCTTCGCGTTCGCCGCGCCCGAGCTCTACCAGGCGATGAACGGCATGGACGGTGTGCCGTTCGGCACCGCCGATACCCCGCCGGAGGCGAAGACCGCCTTCCGTACGTTCCGTATCGCCCTGCAGAGCGCCGCCGAGGCCCGCGGTGCCGAGCTGAGCGACCCCGGCGGGGCGGTCGACACCGTCTGGGCCTTCCTGCACGGCTGTGTCTCACTGGCGATGGCGGGCAGGGTCAAGGGCGGGTCCGAGCGGGCCAGGGCCCTCATGCTGAACGCCGTGGAGCCGCTCTTCGCCGCCCAGTTGAGCCACTAGATCCGGACCTGCGGGACCTCCCAGCGGGCGCCGGTGCCCATGTCCTTGTCGACCTGCTTCCAGATCGGGCCCGACCACACCGCCCGGTAGAGCATGGTGCGGGCGCGGACGGTGAGCGGGTTGCCCCGGCTGCCGACGCGGCCGACCATCCGGGCCGCCTTCTGGAAGGAGTGGACCCGCGGCCGGCGCTCCTCCTCGTAGGCGCGCAGCGCGGCCGAGGGGTCGGTCGCGTATCGAGGACACGAGCCAGCACCAGGGCGTCCTCCAGGGACTGGCAGGCTCCCTGGCCGACGTTGAAGTTCGTCGGGTGGGCGGCGTCCCCGAGCAGGGTGACCCTGCCCTCGCCCCAGCCCCTGTCCGGCCGGCGGTCCACCACGTCGTTGCGGAGGATCACCTCCGAAGGCGTCCGCCCGATGATCTCCTCGACCGGGTCCATCCAGCCCCGGTGCCGGGCCAGCAGCGTGCTCTTGACGTCGGCGCCGTCCCGGCCGCCCGGCCGGGTGTTCGCCACGCTCATCCAGTGCAGGCGGCCCGGAGCGATGGCGTGGAAGACGAACCGGGTGCCGTTGCCGAACATGCACCGGAAGAAGTCGTCCGCCACGAAGTCCGGCTCCACCTGTACGGCCGCCCGCCAGGCCGTGCAGCCGGTGAAGTCGGGCGGGGTGTCGCCGAGCAACTGGGCACGGACGCGGGAGTTGACGCCGTCCGCGACGCCACCTACGACCAGGCCAGGCAGCTCGACCAGATCCAGTTCGACACCGTGCTCCCGAGCGCGGTCGCCTACTGCGAGAGCCCCGCCGACGTGGCGCTCTGCCTGCGCTTCGCCGCCGACAACGACCTGGCGACGGCCGTGCGCAGCGGCGGCCTCAGCGCGGCCGGCTACTCCACCTGTCGGGGACTCGTCGTGGACGTGTCCCGGCTCGACTCGATCGCCGTCGGCTCCGGCTCCGGCACCCTCGGCCCGGGCGCCCAGATGGTCGACATCACCCACACCCTCGGCTCGACGGGCCTGGCCGTCGCCGGCGGCTACTGTCCGACCGTCCGCGCCGGCGGCTTCCTGCAGGGCGGCGGACTGGGCCCCCGGACCCGCACCATCGGCATGGCCTGCGACACGGTCACCTCGGCCCGGGTCGTGCTCGCCGACGGCCGCTGCGTCACCGCCTCCGCCACCGACCACCCCGACCTGTACTGGGCGCTGCGCGGCGGGGGCGGCGGCAACTTCGGCGTCGTGACCTCGTACACCCTCACCACCGCCCCGGTCGCCGAGATCGCCGTGGCCTTCATCAACTGGCCCTACGACCAGGCCGTCGACGTCATGAACGGCTGGGCCCAGTGGCTGGCCGGCGCGCCCTCGGCGGTCGGCGGTCTCGCCGAGGTCAACCTGACCGACCCGTCCGCCACTCCGCAGGTCCAGGTGATCCTGCTGGGACTGGGCGGGCTCGACCGGCTCAACCAGGAGGCGACCCGCCTCGCGGACGCGGTCGGCAGCGCATCCGCCTCCCAGTTCGCCGCCGGCATGCCGTACGAGTCCGCCCTGATGATCGCCTACGGCTGCTCGTCCTACGCCGTCGCCCAGTGCCACCGCACCGGCACCGACGCTCAGCTCCCGCGGACCGCCTGGACCGATGCCCGCAGCCGGCTGTTCACCGGGCCCCTTCCGCGGAGCAACTGGTCCGAGCTGCTCACCGCGTACGACACCGACCGCAGGAGCGGCCGGCTGCGCCAGTTGCGCGCGACCGCCCTCGGCGGCGCGGCGAACGCGATGAGACGGACGGACACCGCCCATGTGCACCGCGACAGCCTCTACCTGCTCACCTACAACGCGTCGATCGCCGTCGGCCCCACCGACGACGACAGCCTGACGGCCGCCCGCGACTGGGCCGACCGCGGGTTCAGGGCCATGGACCCCTACTCGAACGGCGAGTCGTACCAGAACTGCATCGACCCGGCCCTCTCCGACTACATGGCCGCCTACTACGCGGAGAACGCGAACCGGCTGGTCCGGGTGAAGAAGAAGTACGACCCCGACGGCCTGTTCCGCTTCCCCCAGGCCGTGGCCCCCTGAGGGTGACCGCTCCTCCGCGGGAACGGCCGGGTAACCTGCGGGGATGCTGCCTGAGGTCACCGCGACCCGCTACATCGAGCCCCTGCGCTCCGGCGGTTCCGTCCCCGGACTCGTCGAGGCCGACGACCTCGGCACCTACGTCGTGAAGTTCACCGGCTCCGCGCAGGGCCGCAAGGCACTGGTCGCCGAGGTCGTCGTCGGGGAACTCGCCCGCGCTCTGGGACTGCGATTCCCCGAACTCGTGCTGGTGCACTTCGACCCGGAGATCGCCGAGGGGGAACCGCACCAGGAGGTCCGGGACCTGCACAGCGCGAGCGCGGGTCTGAACCTCGGCATGGACTATCTGCCGGGCGCCCAGGACTTCACCCCGGAGGTCGCCGCGCGCTGCACGGTCGACCCGCTGGAGGCCGGGAAGATCATCTGGCTCGACGCGCTGACCGTCAACGTCGACCGCACGGTCCACAGCTCCAACCTGATGATCTGGCCCACTCTCGGCATCGCACCCCCGCGCCTGTGGCTCATCGACCACGGTGCCGCCCTCGTCTTCCACCACCGCTGGGACGGCGCCGACCCCACGAAGGCCTACGACTTCCGCCACCACGCCCTCGGCCGCTTCACGCCCGACACCCGGGCCGCCGACGCGGAACTCGCGCCCCGGGTGACCGAGGAGCTGCTGCGCCGGATCGTGGCCGAGGTGCCGGACGTCTGGCTGGCCGGCGAACCGGGCCTCGCGACCCCCGACGCCGTCCGGGAGGCGTACGTCGACCACCTCCACGCGCGCGTGCGGGCCTCCGCGGCCTGGCTGCCCACCGACTTCCCCAGCGGGGAGGAACTCGCCGCCGAGGAGGCCCGGCGCGCGGCGAAGACACAGCAGGGCCGCCCGAGTTGGCTCAAGCGGGTCCCCGACCTGCACGGCAAGCCGGCGGCGGAACAGGATTGGTCGGTACACCTGGGATGACGGGAAGACGACGGGCATGACCCAACGAGTTGAGATCGAGTACTGCACCCAGTGCCGTTGGCTGCCGCGCGCCGCCTGGCTGGCTCAGGAGCTGTTGACCACCTTCGAGACCGAGTTGACGGAACTCTCCCTGAAGCCCGGCACCGGCGGTGTCTTCGTCGTCCGTGTCGACGACGAGGTCGTGTGGGACCGCCGCGAACAGGGCTTCCCGGAACCCACGGCCGTCAAGCAGCTCGTACGCGACCGAGTGGCCCCGGGAAAGTCCCTGGGCCACTCGGACAACTGAGCGCTCCTGAGATTCAGCCCTTGAGCTGCTCGTACGCCGGCAGCGTCAGGAAGTCCGCGTAGTCGGCGTCGAGCGCGACCTCCAGGAGCAGGTCGTGGGCCTGCTGCCAGTGGCCTGCGGCGAAGGCGTCCGCGCCGATCTCGGCACGGATGTTCTCCAGCTCCTCGGCGGCGATCTTGCGCGCCAGCTCGGGAGTCGCCCGCTCGCCGTTCTCGAACTCGACGTCCGCGTTGATCCACTGCCAGATCTGCGAGCGCGAGATCTCGGCGGTGGCCGCGTCCTCCATCAGGTTGAAGATGGCGACCGCGCCGAGTCCGCGCAGCCACGCCTCGATGTAACGGATGCCCACCTGCACGGCGTTGACGAGTCCCGGATAGGTCGGCCTCGCGTGCAGCGAGTCCACGGCGATCAGGTCGGCGGCCTTGACGTCGACGTCCTCGCGCATCCGGTCCTTCTGGTTCGGCTTCTCGCCGAGCACCGCGTCGAAGGAGGCCAGGGCGATCGGCACCAGGTCCGGGTGGGCCACCCAGGACCCGTCGAAACCGTCGCCCGCCTCACGGTCCTTGTCCGCCTTGACCTTCTCGAAGGCGACCTTGTTGACCTCCTCGTCCCGGCGGGACGGGATGAACGCCGCCATGCCGCCGATCGCGTGCGCCCCGCGCTTGTGGCAGGTGCGGACGAGGAGTTCGGTGTACGCCCGCATGAACGGGGCCGTCATCGTCACGGCGTTGCGGTCCGGGAGGACGAACTTCGGCCCGCCGTCACGGAAGTTCTTGACGATGGAGAACAGGTAGTCCCAGCGGCCCGCGTTCAACCCCGAGGCGTGGTCGCGGAGTTCGTAGAGGATCTCCTCCATCTCGTACGCCGCCGTGATCGTCTCGATCAGCACGGTCGCGCGGATCGTGCCCTGCGGGACGCCGACGTAGTCCTGCGCGAAGACGAACACGTCGTTCCACAGCCGGGCTTCGAGGTGCGACTCGGTCTTCGGGAGGTAGAAGTACGGACCCTTGCCCAGGTCCAGCAGCCGCTGCGCGTTGTGGAAGAAGTACAGCCCGAAGTCCACGAAGGCGCCCGGGACCTGCTCACCGTCCACGAGCAGGTGACGCTCGTTCAGATGCCAGCCGCGAGGCCGCATGACGACCGTCGCCAGCTCCTCGTCCGGCTTCAGGGCGTACGACTTGCCGGAGCTGGGGTCGGTGAAGTCGATCGCGCGGGTGTAGGCGTCGATCAGGTTGAGCTGGCCCGTGACGACGTTCTCCCACGTCGGCGCCGAGGCGTCCTCGAAGTCCGCGAGCCAGATCTTCGCACCCGAGTTGAGGGCGTTGATCGTCATCTTGCGGTCGGTGGGGCCGGTGATCTCGACCCGCCGGTCGTTCAGGGCGGCGGGGGAGGGGGCCACCTTCCAGGAGTCGTCCGCGCGGATCGCGGCGGTCTCCGGGAGGAAGTCGAGGGTGGAGGTACGGGCGATCTCCGCGCGGCGCTCGGCCCGGCGGGCGAGGAGTCCGGCCCGACGGGGCGTGAACCGGCGGTGCAGCTCGGCCACGAAGGCGAGGGCCTCGTCGGTGAGGACCTCCTCCTGCCGGGGCAGGGGTTCGGCGTCGACGACGACCGGCGAGGACGGCGCTGGTGCGGACATGAACTGTC
This sequence comes from Streptomyces sp. NPDC050549, assembly GCF_040655035.1. NCBI lineage: Bacteria > Bacillati > Actinomycetota > Actinomycetes > Kitasatosporales > Streptomycetaceae > Streptomyces > Streptomyces sp. NPDC050549. The sequence goes on along the minus strand of NZ_JBFAJD010000029.1, from coordinate 102,219 downwards.
ACTTCCTTCAGCGAGCGAGGCACCGGGTGCCAGATGACCCGGGTAGGACGGGGAGCACCCGAGGGGCCGCCGGGCGCTTCTGAACAGTGGATACTAGTTTCCTCATCGTGGAAGTTCAATGGTTTGTTGATGTCGAGATTCTCTGTATCGAGCCAAAGTGGCGCTCAGTGTCATCCCGTTCACTCAAGGTGGACGAGATCCGCCTCAGTGTCGATGTCGTACGGCTTCGCCGCATCCCCGCACTCGACGAGCACGACCGAATCCGCGTGCGCCTCGAGGTAGGCCCGCGCCCCCCGGTCCCCGGTCGCGCTCTCGGCGATCCCGGCCCAGTGCGCGGCCCCGAACAGCACCGGATGCCCGCGTACCCCGTCGTAGGCGGCCGAGACGAGCGAGTCCTCGGAGCGACAGGCCGCCAGCACGCGCGCCACCGCCTCCGCACCGATCCCGGGCTGGTCGACGAGCGACACGAGCGCCGCCCGCGCCCCCGTCTCCGCGAGCGAGTCCAGCCCGGCCCGCAGCGAGGACCCCATGCCCGTCTCCCACTCCGGGTTCTCCACGACCACGCACCCGGTCAGCTCCGCCCGCTCCCGTACGGCGTCGGCGCGCGCCCCCAGGACCACGTGGACGCGGCTGAGCCCGGCCGCGCGCAGCACCCCGACCGCGTGCTCCACGAGGGGCCGGCCCCGGTGTTCCAGCAGTGCCTTGGGCCGCCCGCCGAGCCGTCGCCCGCCCCCGGCGGCGAGCAGCAGCCCGGCCACCTGGTCTTCGTTTCGCGTCATGGGTCCTGCATACCTGACCGGGCGCCGACGGCACGGAATCCTCCGACTTAATTTCGGTCCGCGGAGTGGCGCAGCCCGTACCGGGTGGCGTTTACTGGCCCGCGTCCCTCGGTGCCCGACCAGTGTCGCGGGGTACGCGGCGGGATCACAAAGTTCTTGCGCACGAAGGCGTGCGAGGGGGGAGAGCTGTGTTGCGGAGCTTGGGGCAGAGGCCAGTGACCGGCAGCGACGAGGATCCGAGGGTGGCGGAACTGCGGACCGCGGTGTCCCGGTTGCGCCGCGAACTGGCCGCGCATCCGGCCGAGTTCCCCGACCGCGTGATCGCCGAGGACGAACTCGCGGCGCTGGCCGCGATGACCATCGACGGCATCCCCGAAATCCCGCGCCTGCGCCGCTCGTTGCTCCTCATCGCCGGCGCGATCGGCTCCGTGAGCGCCCTCGCGAGGGGGCTGACGGACGTACGCAACGCCGTGGACCTGTTCGGTCAACCGCGGGGCGGGCAGGGCTAGTTCGGCGCCGGGAACGCTCCCCGGTAGCCCGTGTTCCCGGCCCGGTGCTCGAACTCCCCGCACAGCCAGGTCTCCTGGACGAACTCGGTGCGCGCGCCCCAGGCGTCGAAGATGTTGTCCGGTCCGTACTTTCCCTCGACCAGCCGGTAGACGTCCCTGGCATCGCGGAAGCAGGCCAGATCGTTCATCAGCCCGTGCCCGACCGGGTGGTAGTCGGACCAGGCGCATGCGACACAGCTCCGGAGCCGTACCCCTGGCGGGAGCCGGCGCTGGAGCTCGTTCAGCGCGTCCTCGAAGTCGTCATGGCCTTCCGCGTTGCGGTACTCGTGCCCGTCCAGGCGCAGGGTGGTGATCAGCGTCTCCGCATCCAGCCCCCGGCCCGGTCCGGCGGGGGCCCCGAGCCGCAACGCGCAGTGCAGCACGGCCGTACGCACGCCCTGCTCCCCGACGGTGACGGGCACCGGCACCTCCCATTCCAGGAGACAGGAGCACAGCGCCCCGTCGAAGAAGGCGAACGGGAACTCCGGCGGCTCACCGTCCAGCGTGCCGAGGCCGTCCATGCTGTCGCCCTCGAAGCGGACACCCCGGATCGTCGTACGGATCGACTCCCGGCCGTCCGACTCGAAGACGACGTCCTCGCCGCCGTGCCGGTCGGTGTACCGCCCGGGCCAGCGCTGCAGGGCACTCACGCCGGGTTCTGGCTGGCGAGCGCCTCCGACAGTTCGCCGGCCACCTGCTGGAGGATCGGCACGATCTTCTCGGTCGCCGACTCGGTGACCCGGCCCGCCGGGCCCGAGATCGAAATCGCGGCGGCGGTGGGGGAGTTGGGCACGGAGACGGCGAGACAGCGGACGCCGATCTCCTGCTCGTTGTCGTCGATCGCGTAGCCGAGGCGGCGCACGTCCTCCAGGGCCGCCAGGAAACCCTCGGGCGTGGTGATCGTCTTCTCGGTCGCGGCAGGCATGCCGGTGCGGGCGAGCAGCGCGCGCACCTCGTGGTCCGGGGTGTTGGCGAGCAGCGCCTTGCCGACGCCCGTGGAGTGCGGCAGGACGCGCCGGCCGACCTCGGTGAACATCCGCATCGAGTGCTTGGACGGCACCTGCGCCACGTACACGATCTCGTCGCCGTCGAGCAGCGCCATGTTCGCCGTCTCACCGGTCTCCTCGACCAGCCGGGCGAGGTAGGGGCGGGCCCAGGTGCCGAGCAGTCGGGACGCCGACTCGCCGAGCCGGATCAGCCGCGGGCCGAGGGCGTACCGCCGGTTGGCCTGCTGGCGGACGTAACCGCAGACCACCAGCGTGCGCATCAGCCGGTGGATGGTGGGCAGCGGCAGCCCGCTGCTCGCGGAGAGCTCGCTCAGGCCGACCTCGCCGCCCGCGTCGGCCATCCGCTCCAGCAGGTCGAAGGCGCGCTCGAGGGACTGGACACCACCCGTGGCGGACTTGGTGGAGTCGGTGCTGCTGGCGCTGGACGGCGGCACGGCGCGTTCCTTTCGGCACGGGCGGGAAGGGCTGAAGCCTACCCGGGGGTCGGTTGACTCCCCGCCTGTGCGTAGCTACGTTCTGCTTGCCGGAAGTTTAATTCCGCTTTGTGGAAACATCCAGAGTGTGCGCGGTGGGCGCATGGTGGAGAAGTGTGCCCTTGACGGTACGGGAGCGGGAGTGAAGACTCCTTCAACAGAACGTTGAATTCCGTTACGTGGACGTAAATCCCGTTTCCCGGAAGTAACAACGGCGGCAGAGAGAGGGGTCCGGGTGTCCGACGCTGAACTGGTGGTGCGCTCCACGCGTGTCATCACTCCCGAGGGAACGCGCGCCGCGGCGGTCGCGGTCGCCGGCGGGAAGATCACGGCCGTCCTGCCCTACGACGCCCAAGTCCCGTCCGCAGCACGGTTCGAGGACTTCGGCGACGACGTCCTGCTGCCCGGCCTGGTCGACACCCATGTGCATGTGAACGACCCCGGCCGCACCCACTGGGAGGGCTTCTGGACCGCCACGCGCGCGGCGGCGGCCGGCGGCATCACCACCCTGATCGACATGCCGCTCAACTCCCTCCCGCCGACGACGACGGTCGACAACCTCCGTACGAAGCAGGAAGTCGCCGCGGAGAAGGCCCACATCGACGTCGGCTTCTGGGGTGGCGCCCTGCCCGACAACGTCAAGGACCTTCGCCCGCTGCACGACGCCGGCGTCTTCGGCTTCAAGGCCTTCCTGTCCCCGTCCGGCGTGGACGAGTTCCCGCACCTCGACCAGGACCAACTGTCCCGTTCCCTGGCGGAGATCGCCGGTTTCGGCGGCCTGCTCATCGTGCACGCCGAGGACCCGCACCACCTCGAAGCGGCCCCGCAGCACGGCGGCCCCAAGTACGCCGACTTTCTCGCCAGCCGGCCGCGCGACGCCGAGGACACGGCCATCGCCGGGCTGGTCGCCGCCGCGAGGCGCCTCGACGCGCGCGTGCACGTCCTGCACCTCTCCTCCTCCGACGCGCTGCCGCTGATCGCCGCCGCCAAGGCCGAGGGCGTCCGCATCACGGTGGAGACGTGTCCCCACTACCTGACCCTCACGGCCGAGGAAGTCCCGGACGGCGCAAGCGAGTTCAAGTGCTGCCCGCCCATCCGGGAGTCCGCCAACCAGGACCTGCTGTGGCAGGCGCTGGCCGACGGCACGATCGACTGCGTGGTCACCGACCACTCGCCCTCCACGGCCGACCTCAAGACCGCCGACTTCGCCATCGCGTGGGGAGGCATCTCCGGCCTCCAGCTGAGCCTCGCGGCGGTGTGGACGGAGGCGCGCAAGCGGGGGCACGGCCTTGAGGACGTGGTCCGCTGGATGTCCTCAAGGACGGCCGGACTGGCGGGACTTGACCAGAAGGGCGCCATCGTGGCGGGCCGCGACGCCGACTTCGCGGTCCTCGCGCCCGACGAGACGTTCACGGTGGACCCGGCCGCCCTCCAGCACCGCAACCGCGTCACGGCGTACGCGGGAAAGACCCTCAGCGGTGTCGTGAAGTCGACCTGGCTGCGCGGCCAACGCATCGTGCTGGACGGCGAGTTCACCGACCCGAAGGGGCAACTCCTCACCCGTACCCCCTGATCCACCCTCCCTGCATCCGCAGCGGCCGACTCCCGAAAGGCAGATTCAGTGACGGCGCAGCATCCATTTCCTTTGGCTCGCTTCACCGGCGACGCGAACCCCTATGGAGGCGGTGACCCGTACGCGGACTACCGCACGGCCGACTTCCCCTTCACCCGGTACGCCGACCTCGCCGACCGGCAGCTCGGCGCGGGAGTCATCGCCGCCAACGACGAGTTCTTCGCCATGCGCGAGAACCTCCTGGTGCCCGGGCCCGCCGAGTTCGACCCCGAGCACTTCGGCCACAAGGGCAAGATCATGGACGGCTGGGAGACCCGCCGCCGCCGCGGCTCCTCCGCCGACCACCCCTGGCCGACGGCGGAGGACCACGACTGGGCACTGGTCCGGCTCGGCGCACCCGGAGTGATCCGGGGGATCGTCGTCGACACGGCCCACTTCCGCGGCAACTACCCGCAGGCGGTGTCGGTCGAGGCCACCTCGGTGCCCGGCTCCCCGTCCCCCGAGGAGTTGCTCTCCGACGACGTGAAGTGGACGACGCTGGTCCCGCGCACACCGGTCGGCGGCCATGCGGCGAATGGTTTCTGCATCTCGGTCGAACAGCGCTTCACCCACCTCCGCGTCAACCAGCACCCCGACGGCGGCATCGCGCGCCTGAGGGCCTACGGCGAGGTCGTCCCCGACCCCGACTGGCTGGCGGCGCTCGGCACCTTCGACGTGGTCGCCCTGGAGAACGGCGGCCGGGCCGAGGACGCGTCCAACCTCTTCTACTCGCCCGCCACCAACACCATCCAGCCCGGCCGCTCCCGCAAGATGGACGACGGCTGGGAGACCCGCCGCCGCCGTGACCGGGGCAACGACTGGATCCGCTACGCCCTGGCCGCCCAGGCCCGGATCCGCGCCGTCGAGATCGACACGGCGTACCTGAAGGGCAACAGCGCGGGCTGGGCATCGGTGTCGGTACGGGACGGCGACACCGGCGACTGGCACGAGATCCTCCCGCGCACCCGCCTCCAGCCCGACACGAACCACCGCTTCGTACTCCCCGCTCCGGCGATCGGGACGCACGCGCGCGTGGACATCTATCCGGACGGCGGGATCTCGCGGCTGCGGTTGTTCGGTTCGCTGACGGAGCAGGGGGCGACGGCACTGGCGGCCCGGCACCAGGAGCTGGGCGGCTGACGCCCCACGCCCGCGTGGGGCGCACCGACACCGGCGCGCCCCACTTGTCCTCAGGCCGAGTGCCCGCCGTCCACCACGAACTCCGCCCCCGTGACGTAGTCCGCCCCCGCCAGATACGCGACCATCGACGCCACCTCCTCCGCCGTCCCGAAGCGCCCCAGCGCCGTCATGGCCGCCTGACCGGCCGAGTACGGCCCGTCCGCCGGGTTCATGTCGGTGTCCGTGGGCCCCGGGTGCACGATGTTCGCCGTGATCCCGCGTCCGCCCAGCTCACGGGCGAGCGCCTTGGTCAGCCCGATCAGCGCCGACTTGCTCGTCGCGTACAGGGTTCCGCCGGGTCCGGGCACCCGCTGCGTCATGCACGTACCGATCGTGATGATCCGGCCCCCGGACCGCATCCGCGCGGCAGCCGCCTGCGAGGTCAGGAACACCCCGCGGACGTTCACCGCCAGGACCCGGTCCACGTCGGCGAGGGACAGCCCGTCCAGCGGACCGAGCACCCCCACCCCCGCGTTGTTCACCAGCACATCGAGCCCACCCAGCGCCTCCGCCGCACCCTCCACCGCGTCCGTCGCCTCGGCGGCATCCGCGGAGTCCGCGCGCAGCGCGACCGCCCGCCGCCCCAACGTCACCACCCGCCCTACGACGTCCTCGGCCGCCTCCTTGCCTTCCACGTAGGTGACGGCCACATCAGCGCCGTCCTGTGCCAGCCGCAGCGCCGTCGCCGCGCCGATGCCGCGGCTGCCGCCGGTGACCAGGGCGGCCTTGCCGTTCAGGGTTCCGTAAGTCGTTGTCATGAGCTCATCCCAGCGGCCGGCGCACCCGCGTGCTGGCGGTGAACGGACGCCGACCTCGCGCGTCCGGAACTGATTCCGCCGCCTCCGGCGTTCTCCCGTCGTGACCCTTCAGCAAGAAATCGTCGGCAACGCCATGCAGATGGCGGTCGTCAACCTGAGCCCCGGCCAGACCGTGTACTGCGAGGCCGGGAAGTTCCTCTTCAAGACGACGAACGTGACCATGGAGACCCGTCTGAGCGGCCCGCCCGGCGCCGGACAGCAGCAGGGCGGCGCCGGCCCCGGTGGCGGTATGGGCGGCATGCTCCGGCAGGCCGTGGGGACGGCCATGCAGGTCGGCCAACGCGCGCTCGCGGGCGAGTCGCCGGCGTTCCAGTACTTCACCTCCCAGGGCGGCGAGGGCACCGTCGGCTTCGCGGGCGTGCTCCCCGGAGAGATGCGCGCCCTGGAACTGGACGGCGCGCGCGCGTGGTTCGCGGAGAAGGACGCCTTCGTGGCCGCCGAGTCCAGCGTCCAGTTCGGCATCGCCTTCCAGGGCGGCCGGACCGGCATGAGCGGCGGCGAGGGTTTCGTCCTGGAGAAGTTCACCGGGCGCGGCACGGTGATCATCGCCGGCGCGGGCAACTTCATCGACCTGAACCCGGCCGACTTCGGCGGCCGCATCGAGGTCGACACCGGCTGCCTCGTCGCCTTCGAGGAGGGCATCCAGTACGGCGTCCAGCGCATCGGCGGCCTCAACCGCCAGGGCCTGATGAACGCGGTGTTCGGCGGTGAGGGCCTCTCCCTGGCCACCCTGGAGGGCAACGGCCGCGTCATCCTCCAGTCCCTCACCATCGAGAGCCTGGCCAACGCCCTGAAGAAGGCCCAGGGCGGCGACAAGCAGGGTCCGACCGGCGGCATGTTCTCGACGCACGCCGGGTGAGCAGCCGTAGCGACCGATGAGTTGTGGGGGCCCGCGGGGTCTGAGCTGATGACACCACCGGCCCTCGCACCAGGAAGCAGGCACCCGACATGGGCAAGCTCGTCTCCACCATCTTCGTCACCCTCGACGGCGTCTACCAGGCCCCCGGCGGCCCCGAAGAGGACACCCGCGGCGGCTTCGAGCACGGCGGCTGGAGCTTCGTGTACGGCGACGACGACTTCGGCCGGTTCGTGGTCGAGGTCTTCGGCCGCTCCGGCGCCTATCTGCTCGGCCGCCGTACGTACGAGATCTTCGCCTCGTACTGGCCGAACATGACCGACCCCGCCGACCCGATCGCGTCCAAGCTGAACGCCCTGCCGAAGTACGTCGCCTCGGCCACCCTCACCGACCCCTCCTGGGCCGGCACCACCGTTCTCGGCGGCGACCTCGCCAAGGAGGTCGCCGACCTCAAGGAGCGCACCGAGGGCGAACTCCAGGTGCACGGCAGCGGCGCCCTCGTCCGGTCCCTCCTCGAACTCGACCTCCTCGACACCGTCCACCTGGTGATCTTCCCGGTCGTGCTCGGCACCGGCCTGCGCCTGTTCCCCGAGGGCACCGCCCCCAAGGCCTTCAAGCGCACGGGCGGGACCATCACCGGCACCGGCGTCTCCATCCAGTCGTACGACCTGGCGGGGCGCCCGACGTACGGCTCGTACGCGGACCCGGAAAACGCCTAGCCAGCCCGGGACCGCGCGGGTACGGTGATCGTTCCGTGTGGCAGCCACCGATGTCTCCACCCCTTCGCCGGAGACCGGGAGAGCCGCCCCCATGTCCTCGATCGCCGTACCGCGCGCCGTCGCGCCCCGCCGCACCTGGCAGACCGACCTGCCCGTCCTGCTGGTCGCCGTGGTCTGGGGCGCGAGCTATCTCGCCGCCAAGGACATCACCACCACCCGTACGGTCCTCGCCGTCCTGGTCCTGCGCTTCGCCCTCGTCCTGCCCGTCCTGGCGGTCGTCGGCCACCGCTCGCTGCGCGCCCTGACGGCCGTCCAGTGGCGCGGCGCGGCCCTGCTCGGGCTGATCCTCGCCGGGATCTTCCTCCTGGAGACCTACGGCGTCGTCCACACCTCGGCCACGAACGCGGGCCTCATCATCAGCCTCACCATGATCTTCACCCCGCTCGCCGAGGCCGCGGTGACCCGCACCCGGCCCTCCAGGGCCTTCCTCGGCGCAGCCGCCCTCTCCGTGCTCGGCGTGCTGCTGCTGACCCAGGGCGCCGGCTTCAGCCGCCCCTCCCTGGGCGACCTCCTCATGCTGTTCGCGGCCCTGGCCCGCACCCTGCACGTGCTGGCCATGTCCCGCAGCAAGGCGGTCCGGGGCGCCGACGCGCTGCCCCTGACCACCGTCCAACTCGGCGCCGCCGTCGCGGTGTTCGCGGTGCTGTCGGCCGGTGCCGGCCCCACCCCGTGGGCGACGGCGGCGGACTTCGGGGCGGGGGAGTGGGCCGGGCTGCTGTTCCTGTCCGTGTTCTGCACCCTGTTCGCCTTCTTCGTCCAGATGTGGGCCGTACGCCGGACCTCCCCCTCCCGGGTCGGCCTGCTGCTCGGCACCGAACCCCTGTGGGCCGCCGCGGCCGGTGTCGCGCTGGGCGGCGAACGGCTCGGCGCGTTCGGGCTGGCGGGCGGCGTGCTCGTACTTGTGGGGACCGCGTGGGGACGCCGAGCCGCGCGTTAACTCCCGGAAAACTCATCGGACTTGACGGGAGAAATCTTCAGAGTTGTCATTGACATGCCACTATCTACGCGCGTCATCATGGAGGCATGAGATTCCCCCCACGCGCAACACGCATCGGCGCCGCAGCCGCCCTCATGTCCGCCCTTCTCGTGGGCGGCACCGTAGCCACGGCCAGTCCGGCCGCCGCCGCGGTCGGCAGCATCTGCTACAGCGACCTGCCCGACCAGGCGTACGACACGCTCGACCTGATCGCGACGAACGGCCCCTTCCCCTACTCGCAGGACGGCACCGTCTTCCGTAACCAGGAAGGCGTCCTGCCCAGCCAGACGTCCGGCTACTACCACGAGTACACGGTCAAGACGCCGGGCTCGTCCACGCGCGGAGCGCGTCGCATCATCACCGGCAAGAAGACCCAAGAGGACTACTACACCGCCGACCACTACGTCACGTTCGACCTGATCAACTTCGGCTGCTGAGCCGACGCCAGGCCGCACCACGGCTCACCCCTCGCCCCGCGGCTCCCCCCACGTCCATGGGCCGCGGGGCGAGGCATGTCCGCCGAAAGTCTGTGATGGCGCGACTTTGGTCGACGATCCCCGTCGGGACGGGGTGACCGGGTCCGGTCCTGCGTAGATTTGTCGACCGTGACCGATGACAGGACCGCGCAGGTACCGTCGGCGTTCGCGGGGCGCCGCTGGCTGCTGCCGTCCGCCGTGGCAGACGAACTCGATCCCGACGTCGAACGGCCTGGACGGCCCCGCCGTACTGCACGCGACTGGGTCGTCGACACCTCCTGCTTCCTGCTGGCCGTGATCATCGGGCTGATCGCCGCGCAGAGCCTCAGGGACGACACCGCGACCTCGCACTCCCTGGCCGTCGTGGACCAGCTGATCGGAGTCCCCGCCTGCTTCGCGGTGTGGCTGCGCCGCCGCTGGCCGGTCGGGCTGGCGATCGCCATGATCCCCGTCGGCCTCGTCTCGACCACGGCGGGCGGCGCTGGCCTGGTTGCCCTCTTCACCCTCGCCGTGCACCGCCCCTTCCGGTACGTGGCCTGGATCGGCGGCGTCCAGCTCGCCCTGACCCCGATCTTCTTCTGGCTGCGCCCCGACCCCGACCTGCCGTACGCCGGAGCGGTCGCCTTCACCGAACTGTTCACCCTCACCGTCATCGGCTGGGGCATGTTCGTCCGCTCCAAGCGGCAGCTCATGCTCAGCCTGCGCGACCGCGCCCGGCGCGCCGAGACCGAGGCGGAGCTCCGCGCCGAGCAGGCCCAGCGGCTCGCCCGGGAGGCCATCGCCCGCGAGATGCACGACGTGCTCGCGCACCGGCTGACCCTGCTCAGCGTGCACGCCGGCGCGCTGGAGTTCCGGCCGGACGCGCCCCGCGAGGAGATCGCGCGGGCGGCCGGCGTCATCCGGGAGAGCGCCCACGAGGCGCTGCAGGACCTGCGCGAGATCATCGGCGTCCTGCGCGCGGGCGAGCCCGACGACACGGGCCGCCCGCAGCCCACGCTCGGCGCCCTGGACGCACTGGTCACCGAGTCCCGCGAGGCCGGCATGAAGGTCACCCTCGTCAACCGGGTCACCGACCCCGCGGCGGTGCCCGCCTCCGTGGGCCGCACCGCCTACCGCATCGCCCAGGAGTGCCTCACCAACGCCCGCAAACACGCCCCCGGCACCGAGGTCACCGTGACCGTCAGCGGCACCCCGGGCGACGGCCTGGTCGTCACCGTGCACAACCCGCCCCCGGAGGCCGCGGTCCCGCACGTCCCCGGTTCGGGCCAGGGCCTGATCGGCCTGACCGAGCGGGCGACACTGGCGGGGGGCCGGCTCGAACACGGCCCGGAGAACGGCGGCGGATTCCGGGTTCGGGCGTGGCTGCCCTGGGGGTGACCCGGCTTTCCCCCACGGGGCCGTGGTTACGTAGCCCCATGACTGCGATCCGACTGCTCCTCGTCGACGACGACCCGCTGGTGCGGACCGGACTGTCCTTCATGATGGGCGGCGCCGCCGACATCGAGATCGTCGGTGAGGCCGCCGACGGCAGCGAGGTCGAGGAACTTGTCGACCGTGTCCACCCGGACGTCGTCCTGATGGACATCCGTATGCCCTCGGTGGACGGACTGACCGCCACCGAGCGGCTGCGTGCCCGCGGCGACGCGCCCCAGGTCGTCGTTCTCACCACCTTCCACGCCGACGAACAGGTGCTGCGGGCCCTGCGCGCGGGCGCCGCCGGCTTCGTCCTCAAGGACACCCCGCCCGCCGAGATCCTCGACGCGGTGCGCCGGGTCGCGGCCGGCGATCCCGTTCTGTCGCCCGCGGTCACCCGACAGCTGATGGAGCACGCGGCCGGCACGGGCACCGGTGCCGACACCCGTCACGCACGCGCGCGTGCCCGCCTCGCCGTCCTGGGCGAACGCGAACGCGAGGTCGCCGTTGCCGTCGGACAGGGTCTCGCCAACGCCGAGATCGCCACCGGCCTCTTCATGAGCGTCGCCACCGTCAAGACCCACGTGTCCCGCATCCTGGCCAAGCTCGACCTCAACAACCGTGTGCAGATCGCCCTGTTGGCGTACGACGCGGGCCTCCTCGAAGAGGACGGCGACGGCGGGCACTAGCCGCTGCCGCCGCGCGTTCCCACTGCACTGGGAGATCTCGGGGGATCGTCCGGAGGGGGGGCAGGGCATGACCCGGGTAATCGATTTGGGAGAGTTCGGCGAGGAGTTCCGACGGGACCCGCATCCGGTGTACGCCCGGCTGCGCGAGCGCGGCCCGGTGCACCTCGTGCGCCTGCCGGAGCCGGACGAGCACTACGTGACCTGGCTGATCGTGGGGTACGAGGAGGCACGCGCGGCGCTCGCCGACCCACGGCTGGCCAAGGACGGCAGCAAGATCGGGGTGACGTTCCTCGACGAGGAGCTGATCGGCAAGTACCTGCTGAGCGCCGACCCGCCGCAGCACACCCGCCTGCGCGGACTCATCACCCGCTCCTTCACCATGCGCCGCGTCGAGGAACTGCGCCCGCGCGTCCAGCAGATCACCGACGAGCTCCTCGACACGATGCTGCCGCTCGGCCGCGCGGACCTCGTCGAATCGCTCTCCTACCCGCTGCCCATCACCGTGATCTGCGAGCTGCTCGGCGTGCCCGACATGGACCGCGAGGAGTTCCGGAAACTGTCCACGGAGGCGGTCGCGCCCACCAGTTCGGGCAGCGAGTACGACGCGTTCGTGCGGCTCGCCGAGTACCTCGCCGACCTGATCGAGGACAAGCGCTGCGCGGGCCCGAGCGATGATCTGCTCAGCGACCTGATCCGCACCACCGCCGAGGACGGCGACCGGCTCTCCCCGCAGGAACTGCGGGGCATGGCCTTCATCCTGCTCATCGCCGGCCACGAGACCACCGTCAACCTCCTCACCAGCGGCGTCCACGCCCTGCTCACACACCCGGACCAACTCGCCGCCCTGCAGGCCGACACGACCCTCCTCGACGGCGCGATCGAGGAGATGCTGCGCTACGAGGGCCCGGTGGAGAACGCCACGTTCCGCTTCGCCTCGGAACCACTGGACATCGCGGGCACCCGCATCGTGAGGGGCGATGCCGTCATGGTCGGCCTGACCGAGGCCGACCGCGACGCGGACCGCTTCCCCGCCCCGAACCGCTTCGACATCCGCCGCGAAACCCGAGGACATCTCGCCTTCGGCCACGGCATCCACTACTGCCTGGGCGCCCCCCTGGCCCGCCTCGAAGCACGCACGGCGATACGGACACTGCTGGAGCGCGCTCCAGGCCTCGCCCTGGACGGCCCGCCCGGCGACTGGCTCCCGGGCATGCTGATGCGCGGGATGCGCAGCCTGCCGCTGCACTGGTAGAACGGCCGCACCGGACGGCCGTAACAGCCGTCGAAGGTGTGATGAAAGCCGTAGTGGAAGCCGTAGGAGGCCCGCTCTCGTGACCGCACTCGTGGAGTTCGACCTGGCCATGGCCCGGAAGGCGTTGGAGAGCCAGCCCTTCAGCAGGCTGATCGGTGCCCGGCTGAGTGCCTTCGGGGACGGCGGCGCCACGCTGGAGATCGACATCAGGGAGGACCTCCACCAGCAGAACGGCTTCGTGCACGGCGGAGTCCTCTCCTACGCGGCCGACAACGCGCTCACCTTCGCCGGCGGCACCGTCCTCGGCCCCGCGGTCCTCACCGGCGGCCTCACCATCCAGTACGTTCGCCCGGCCACCGGCCGCACCCTGCGCGCCCGGGCCGAGGTCGTCCAGGCCGGCCGCCGCCAGGCCGTGGTCCGCTGCGACGTCCGCGCGGTCGCAGACGACGGCACGGAGTCCCTGTGCGCGGTCGCCCAGGGCACGGTGCTGCCGGTCCGTACGTCCTGAGGGGAGCCGTACATGCTGCGCACCGCGGAGATCACCGCCGAACTGACCGGGCCCTTCGCCGGGGACAACGGGCACCATCTGCACTGGAGTTCACAGCTGGAGTTCACCGTCGACTGCTTCGTCTGCGGGCGGACCGGCCGCACGCAGGTGTTCGAGTGCGGTGCCGAGCGGGCCCTGTGCTCCGGCAGCCGCACAGGTCTCCAGCGCCACCGCACGGCCGGCCGGATCGCCGCGTACGACACGACTTCGGGTCCCGGGCGGCTGTACCTGCGGGCCCTGGTCGACTTCTGGTGGGCGCCCTTCGAGGACGCCAGGAACAGCAGGCCTGCCGTGGCCCCGACCAGCCACCCCTGGGTGCGGCTGCACCTGCGCTCCTACTGCCCCGAGGCGAAGGAGGCGGCCACGTACAGCATCCAGACCAACCAGGGACGGCCGCGCGAACTGCGTTGCCCCCACTGCGACTCCGGGGCCGCCACGGACGCGGCGACCCCTGCGATACGGCTGCTCAACTGAGGACGTACCCGCCCGCGATCTCACCGAGCCGGACTGGTCTTCGCTCGCGCCGGGACACCTCGCACGCTTCGGCGATCCGCAGCGCCTGGAGGGCCTCGCGCCCGTCGCACGGATTGGTCCGCTGACCGACCACGACCTCGACGAAGGCGATCAGCTCGGCCTCGTAGGCGGGTCCGAAGCGCTCCAGGAAGCCGGTCCACGGCTTGGTCGCGGCCGGTGGCCCGGACGGTTCGGTGGACGCGATCGGGGTGCGGTCGTCCAGGCCGACCACGATCTGGTCCAGCTCCCCGGCCAGCTCCATCCGGACGTCGTAGCCCGCCCCGTTCAGCCGGGTCGCCGTCACCGTGGCCAGGGTGCCGTCGTCCAGCGTGAGGACGGCGGCGGCCGTGTCGATGTCACCTGCCTCGCGGAACATCGCGGGCCCGGCGTCCGACCCGGCCGCGAACACGTCGACCACCTCGCGTCCGGTCACCCAGCGCAGCATGTCGAAGTCGTGGATCAGGGTGTCCCGGTACAGCCCGCCGGAGATCGGCAGATAGGAGGCCGGGGGCGGGGTCTGGTCGGAGGTCATCGCCCGGACCGTGTGCAGCCGTCCCAGCCGCCCGGACCGCACCGCCTCGCGGGCACCCGTGTAGCCCGTGTCGAACCGGCGCTGGAACCCCATCTGAAGGATCGTTCCCGCCGTCTCGACCTCGGCGATCGCCTGCAAGGAACCCGGCAGGTCGAGCGCGATGGGCTTCTCGCAGAACACCGGGAGACCGGAGCGCGCGGCCCTGCCGATTAATTCGGCGTGCGCCGAGGTCGCCGTAGTGATCACCACGGCGTCCACGCCCCACTTGAAGATCTCCTCCGTACTCGGTGCCGCCGTTTCCCCCAGCCGGTTGGCCAGCTCCTGGGCCCGTGCCGGGTCCACGTCCGTGAGGATCAGCGAACCCACCTCACGATGACGGCTGAGGGTCCTGGCATGGATGGTCCCGATGCGGCCCGTACCGATGACTCCGATGCGCATGGGAACAAACTGAGGGCCGACCAGGCACGCTGTCAATGCGTATGTCCGGACAATCGAACTACATCACTTCCCGTCAACCATTCACAGAGCTACGCTCGGCCCGTGCCGAAACCAGATGTGGACCCGAGAGTGCCGCTCGAACTCAGCGTGGACCGGAGCAGCCCGGTGCCGCTGTACTTCCAGCTGTCCCAACAGCTGGAGGCCGCGATCGAGCACGGCTCGCTGACCCCGGGCAGCCTGCTGGGCAACGAGATCGAGCTGGCCGCCCGGCTCGGCCTGTCCCGGCCCACGGTCCGCCAGGCCATCCAGTCCTTGGTCGACAAGGGACTCCTGGTGCGCCGCCGGGGCGTCGGCACCCAGGTCGTGCACAGCCAGGTCAAGCGGCCGCTGGAACTCAGCAGCCTCTTCGACGACCTGGAGGCGGCCGGACAGCGCCCCGCCACGAAGGTCCTCGTCAACACCGTCGTCCCGGCGTCCGCCGAGGTGGCGGCGGCACTCGGCGTGGCCGAGGGCAGCGACGTGAACCGTATCGACCGGTTGCGCCTCGCGCACGGCGAGCCGATGGCCTACCTCTCCAACCACCTGCCGCTCGGCCTGCTCGACCTCGACACCGCGCAACTGGAGGCCACCGGCCTCTACCGGATGATGCGCACCGCCGGGATCACCCTGCACAGCGCCCGCCAGTCCATCGGCGCCCGCGGCGCGACGGCCGAGGAGGCCGAGCGGCTGGCCGAGACGGAGGGAGCCCCGCTCCTCACCATGCAACGCACCACATTCGACGACACCGGCCGCGCGGTCGAATTCGGCAGCCATACTTATCGGCCGACCCGCTATTCCTTCGAGTTCCAGCTCTTGGTACGTCCCTGAGTGCACCGCTTCGCCCGCGATGTTCGTCGTAATGTCCGGACAATTGGAGTTGGTGGACGTCAAATGCCGCGCCCCTTTTAGGCGCCCCTCCACGCCCCCGCACAGCACCCACGGTCACGGTGAGGCAGAATCGGGCCTTGATGAGCACCTACGGCAATTTCAGCGCCCCCATAGGCTCCCGCCGCGCGCCGGCGCTCCGCACTGTCGGCACCCGCGAGCGGAGGTCGCACCTGACGGCCCCCCGCGTGCCCACGGTCGGCATCGACATCGGCGGCACCAAGGTCATGGCGGGCGTCGTGGACGCCGACGGCAACATCCTGGAGAAGCTCCGCACGGAGACCCCGGACAAGTCCAAGAGCCCCAAGGTCGTCGAGGACACCATCGTCGAACTGGTCCTGGACCTCTCCGACCGGCACGACGTGCACGCGGTCGGCATCGGTGCGGCTGGCTGGGTCGACGCCGAGCGCAACCGCGTCCTGTTCGCGCCCCACCTGTCCTGGCGGAACGAGCCCCTCAGGGACCGCATCACGAGCAGGCTCTCCGTCCCCGTCCTGGTGGACAACGACGCCAACACCGCCGCCTGGGCCGAATGGCGCTTCGGCGCCGGCCGCGGCGAGGACCACCTCGTGATGATCACGCTCGGCACCGGCATCGGCGGCGCGATCCTGGAGGACGGCCAGGTCAAGCGCGGCAAGTACGGCGTCGCCGGCGAGTTCGGTCATATGCAGGTCGTGCCCGGAGGCCACCGCTGCCCGTGCGGCAACCGCGGCTGCTGGGAGCAGTACAGCTCCGGCAACGCGCTGGTCAGGGAGGCGCGGGAGCTGGCCGCGGCGGACTCCCCGGTGGCGTACGGGATCATCGAGCACGTCAAGGGCAACATCGGCGAGATCACCGGGCCGATGATCACCGAGCTGGCCCGCGAGGGCGACGCGATGTGCATCGAGCTGCTCCAGGACATCGGCCAGTGGCTCGGCGTCGGCATCGCCAACCTCGCCGCAGCCCTCGACCCCTCCTGCTTCGTCATCGGCGGCGGTGTCTCGGCCGCCGACGACCTGCTGATCGGCCCCGCGCGGGACGCGTTCAAGCGCCAGCTCACCGGCCGCGGCTACCGCCCCGAGGCCCGCATAGTGCGTGCCCAGCTCGGCCCCGAGGCCGGCATGGTCGGTGCCGCCGACCTCGCCCGCCTGGTCGCCCGCCGCTTCCGCCGCGCCAAGCGCCGCCGTGTCGAGCGGTACGAGCGCTACGAACGGTTCGCGGAGTCCCGGCGCGGCACCCAGGACACGGCATGATCGCATCGCTGCCTCGCCCGACCACCTCTCGGGACGAGCCGCCCCGGCCACCCGAGGACCCCCGCCACAAGGCCCGCCGCCGAGCGCTCACCCTGCTCATCATCGTGCTGCTCATCGGCGTACCTGCCGTCTATCTGGCGATCTCCGCGAACCAGAGCCGCAACAGCGGCAAGGACAAGGAGGCCAAGTACTCGGCGACCGGGCTCACCGTGGGCTGGCCCTCGAAGGTCCAGCGCCGCCTCTACCAGGTACCGGTCCCGCACCCGGCGGAGGAAGTCGCCTTCTACGAGACCAACAACTGGAAGACCAGCCGCCTCTACGTCCAGTTCCAGACCTCCGAGGCCGGCCTGGACACCTTCCTCGCCGGCGTAGGCGTCGACCGGGACACGCTGAAGAAGAACGACATCACCATCAGCGACCGCGACCAGAAGATCACCGGCTGGAAGTTCACCCGCCCCGGCCCCTGGTGGGGCGTCGTCAACAAACAGAAGGACCCGGCACCCACCCAGGACATCGTGGTGAACCTGTCCGATCCGGCCCTCCCGATGGTCTACGTCGTCGCCCGCACGGTTCCCTAGCCGGCCGGGCCCGGCCGGTCGCCGGGGCCGATTGTCAGACCCCGCCCGTAGAGTCGAAGACAGCTGACACGACTGACGGGCGGGAGGTGACAGGACGTATGACGGACACGGCACTCATGGAGCAGATCTCCGTGCGACTGGCCGCGGTCTTCCTGCCGTCCCCCGTCGTCCCGCGCGAGGGCCGCGTCGCATTCTGGGACCCCGACGGCGAGCGTGCCCTCCCCGAAGCCGGAGAGGGCGTGGAACAGACCGAGTTGACGGTCGTACGACGGCACGGCGCCGGAGTCCGCCGCAGGCCCACCCCCGCGCTGACCCTGCCGATCGAAGCGGCGCTGCCCCTGCTCGTGCGCGCCCGCCGGAACCCCGCCGCCCATCCCGCCACGGCCTGCTGGGGCGCCGCCGCCCTGCACGCACTGCGCCTCGCGGCCCGCGGCCGACTGCTCCCCGGCCTCACTGCGACCGGTCACGACGCCTGGCGGGCGGGCCCCCTGGAGCCCGAGGACATCGCGCACGTCCGCGCGGTCGCGGCGGCCCTCCCGTACGAGGGACACGCCGTCCCGCTGCCCGGCCCCGGCCCGCTCCGGCTGCCCGAGCCGGAGGCGCTGATGCGGTCCTTCCTGGACGCCGTCGCGGACACCCTGCCCCGCACCCCGGCCGCGCCGTACACCTCCGGGATGCCCTTCGCGGCCCGACCGCCGCAGCGCCTGCGCGACGCCCAGGACTGGGCCGCGGAGGTCGCCGC
Source organism: Streptomyces sp. NPDC050549 (assembly GCF_040655035.1). Lineage (NCBI taxonomy): Bacteria > Bacillati > Actinomycetota > Actinomycetes > Kitasatosporales > Streptomycetaceae > Streptomyces > Streptomyces sp. NPDC050549. Next base: position 83,856 of record NZ_JBFAJD010000029.1, on the reverse strand, counting down.
CGGCATGGACGCGGGCGTGCGGATCTCGCTCCGCCTGGACCTCTCGGCCTACGACCTGTTCGACGACGGCGGTCGGGTGCGCAGCGCGGGCGCGGCGATCGTCCAGGTGCACAGCCTCGCCGACCCCACCCTCGTGGTAGACGCGGCGGCCCTGTGGGCGGGCGCGGCGGACAGCGCCTTCGGCCCCCGCGCGCGCGTGGACGCCGCGCTGGCCGTCCGCCGGGCCGCCCGCGTCTGGCCCCCGCTGGACCGTCTCACCGAGCAGGACGTGCCAGACGTTCTCGCCCTCTCCGAGGAGGAGTTGGGCGATCTGCTCGGCATGGCTGCTACCCGGCTCGCGGCGGCCGGAGTCGCCGTCCACTGGCCCCGGGACCTGGCACAGGACCTGACGGTGTCCGCCGTGGTCCGGTCCGCGCCGGGCTCGGCGACCGACGGAACCGGCTTCTTCGAGAGCGAGGAACTCCTCCAGTTCCGCTGGCAGTTGGCGCTCGGCGGCGACCCGCTCACCGAGGCCGAGATGGACGCTCTGGCCGAGGCCCACCGCCCGGTCGTACGACTGCGGGACCAGTGGGTCCTGGTCGACCCGGCCCTCGTCCGCAAGGCCCGCAAACGCGAACTCGGTCTGCTCGACCCGGTCGACGCGCTGTCCGTCGCGCTCACGGGCACGGCCGAGGTCGACGGCGAACAGGTGGAAGCCGTTCCGGTGGGCGCGCTGGCCACCCTGCGAGACCGCCTCACGACAGGCATCCAGCCCGCCGAACCACCTTCCGGCCTCCAGGCCACCCTCCGGGACTACCAACTCCGGGGCCTGGCCTGGCTCGACCTGATGACCTCCCTCGGCCTCGGCGGCTGTCTCGCCGACGACATGGGTCTCGGCAAGACGATCACCCTCATCGCGCTCCATCTGCGCCGGGCACACCGCCAGCCCACCCTGGTGATCTGCCCCGCCTCGCTCCTCGGCAACTGGCAGCGGGAGATCACCCGCTTCGCCCCCGGAGTCCCCGTCCGCCGCTTCCACGGCGCCGACCGCACCCTGGAGGACCTGACCGGCGGCTTCGTCCTCACCACGTACGGCACCATGCGCTCGGCGGCAGCGACGCTCGCCCAGCAGCCGTGGGGCATGGTCGTCGCCGACGAGGCTCAGCACGTCAAGAACCCGTACTCGGCGACCGCGAAGGCCCTGCGCACGATCCCGTCCCCCGCGCGCGTGGCCCTGACCGGCACCCCGGTCGAGAACAACCTCTCCGAACTCTGGGCCCTGCTGGACTGGACGACCCCCGGTCTCCTCGGCCCCCTGAAGTCGTTCCGCGCCCGGCACGCGCGCGCGGTGGAGAACGGCGAGGACGAGGAGGCGGTGACCCGACTCGCCCGCCTGGTCCGCCCGTTCCTGCTGCGCCGCAAGAAGTCCGACCCCGGCATCGTCCCCGAACTGCCGCCCAAGACGGAGACCGATCACCCGGTCCCGCTCACCCGCGAACAGGCCTCGCTCTACGAGGCTGTGGTGCGGGAGTCGATGCTGGCGATCGAGACGACGGAGGGCATCGCGCGCCGGGGCCTGGTCCTCAAGCTCCTGACCTCCCTCAAACAGATCTGCGACCACCCGGCGCTGTACCTGAAGGAGGAGCACACGGCGGCACAGGCGGGCGGCGACCGCCTCGCCGCCCGCTCCGGCAAACTCGCCCTGCTGGACGAGCTGTTGGACACACTGCTGTCGGAGGACGGTTCCGCGATCGTCTTCACGCAGTACGTCGGCATGGCCCGCCTGATCACCTCCCATCTCTCGGCCCGCGCGGTCCCGGTCGAACTGCTCCACGGCGGCACACCGGTACCGGAGCGGGAGCGCATGGTGGACCGCTTCCAGGCGGGCGCGACCCCGGTCCTGGTCCTCTCCCTGAAGGCGGCGGGCACCGGCCTCAACCTCACCCGCGCGGGCCACGTCGTCCACTTCGACCGCTGGTGGAACCCGGCGGTCGAGGAACAGGCCACCGACCGCGCGTACCGCATCGGCCAGACCCAGCCGGTCCAGGTCCACCGCCTGATCACCGAGGGGACGGTCGAGGACCGTATCGCCGAAATGCTGGAATCCAAGCGGGCGTTGGCTGACGCGATCCTCGGCTCCGGAGAGTCGTCCCTGACCGAGCTGACGGACCGTGAACTGTCGAACCTGGTGTCACTGCGGAGGCCGGCGTGACGGGGGCGGAGTGGGGCATCGGGTTCGGGACGGGTGCGGATGGGGAATCGCCGGGGGCTGCCGGACCCGGTGCGGATGATGACGGGCCCGGGGCTGTCGGACCCGGTGCGGCGGCGGAGGCCGGCGGGTCGGGAACGGAGCCGACTGCGGGGGACTCGCAGGAGACACCGGAGGCCGGGGAGTCGGGGGCGACGGACGGACAGGCCGAGGAGCGGCCGGCGCGCCCGGCCGACCTGGCCCGCCAAGCGCTGCGCGCCGCGCGTGAGCGACGGGAGCGGGCGCAGGAGAAGCACGGCGGACACTCGGACGACACGGAGGAGTCGCAGGCGGGGGCTCACACGCCGAGGCCGGCCGATTCCGAGGAGACGCCGGCCCAAGCACCCCCGCCGACCGGTCCCTCGCCGACCGACCCGTCACCATCCCTTCCCCGGCCCGGTGATGCCGCCCGCGAGGCGTTGCGCCGAGCCCTGCCGCTCGCACGTGAGGCGGTTACGGAGGCGGGTCCATCGGAAGCGGTGCCTCAAGGTTCCGCCGGGAGTGGGGGCGTGCCCGCACGCCCCGCCGATGTCGCGCGAGAGGCATTGCGGGCGGCTCGGCGTGAGAGCCGGCAGGCCCGGGCGGAAGGAGAGCACCAGGAAGCCGACCCCACGACCCGACGACCCCGCCGTACCGCCACGCCTGCTGCCGCCCCCGCTGCCACCCGCACTCCCAGCGCGTCCAGGGCCTCACGGCCGCGTGCCCAGGAACCCGGTGGCGTCGTCGAAGCCCTTCGCGCCCGCGCGGTGCGTGATCTGGTCGCCGACGCCTTCCGGATGCCCCAGGATGAGGACTTCGGCTCGGAGCCGGCCGGCGACAACGACCATGCGCTGCAAGCGAGTCGGGACGTACAGCCACCGAACCTGAACCTGAAGCCGAAGCCGACCCCGGACCTGGCCGCCCAGGATGCCCTCACAACCCCCCGACCCCCCACCTCCATGGCCTCCCCCACCCGCGACGGCGACCTCCGCCGTACCTTCCCCGCGTTCCCGCCCAGGCCGTCGAAGGGCACGAGCTTCGCCGAGACCTGGTGGGGCAATGCCTGGGTCACCGCGTTGGAGGAGGGCGCGTTGGACGCCAAGCGGCTTGTGCGCGGACGTGGTTATGCCGAGAAGGGCCACGTCGACGCGATCACCGTGACGCCGGGGCTCGTACTCGCGTATGTGCAGGGCAGCCGCCCGCGCCCGTACCGCGTACAGGTGCGGTTGCGGACGCTCGACGACGTCGACTGGGACCGGTTCCTGGACGCCGCGGCCGACCGGCCCGGGAACATCGCCGCACTGCTCGACAAAGAGATGCCCAAGTCCCTTGCCGAGTGCGGAGTTCCGCTGCTGCCGGGGCCCGGTGACCTCGACCCCCGTTGCAGTTGCCCCGACGTCGGGCACCCCTGCAAGCACGCCGCCGCCCTCTGCTATCAGACCGCGCGCCTCCTCGACGCCGACCCTTTCGTCCTGCTCCTGCTCCGCGGCCGGGGCGAACGCCCGCTGCTCGACGCGCTGTCGCGCCGCAACGCGGCCCGGGCCGCCCGCGCCGCCCAGGAGCAGGAACCGACCCCGCTCCCCGGAGTGCGGGCCACGGACGCTCTCGCGACGGAACGCCGACTCCCGCCGCTCCCACCCCCGTTGCCCACACCCCCGCACCCTGAGCAGCCCCCCGCGTATCCGGCGTCGCCCGGCGGCCCGGACCCCTTCGCCCTCGACCAGTTGGCGACCGACGCCGCCGCCCGCGCCCACGCGCTGCTCAGCACCGGCCGGGATCCGGTCGGGGAGCTGAGCCTGTGGCAGGACGCGGTACGGCTCGCCGCCGCCCGCCCGGGCTCGGGGCTGACCGCCACCACCCGTTCCCTCTACGCCTCCCTCGCCAAGGCCACCGGACGCCCCCCGGGCGAGCTGGGGCGCGCGGTCGCCGCCTGGCGGCAGGGCGGCATCGAGGGGCTCGCGGTGCTCGAAGAGCCCTGGGACCCGCCGGCCGGCCGCTTCGACCGGGCCCGCCCGCTGCTCCTCGCCGCCGACCTCCCGGCCTTCCGTCCCTGGCACAACCACCTCACCCACCCTCACGGTCATGTCCAACTGCGCCTGGGCCGCGACGGGTTGTGGTACGCCTACGAATCGGAACCGGGCCATGAGGACTGGTGGCCCAGAGGCACTCCGGACCTGGACCCGGTCGGCGCACTCACTGGCCTGGGCGCCCCCGGCGAGCTCTGAGCCACAACTCATCCGCCACCCACGTCCTGCCCGACGTCCGGTGAAGGCGATGTGAGGGTTCCCCGCCGAAGTGTGGGAGCCGGGTGGGGAGACCGGGGGCCCCACAGCCAGGCCGTGAGAAACGGCGGTTACGTTGGAGCGGTGAGCGACATGAACCGCAGCCCCGCCCTCCAGTACCGCTTCGACGGCCCCGAAGACGCCCCGGTTCTCATCCTGGGCCCGTCGCTCGGGACCACGTGGCACATGTTCGATCGCCAGGTGCCCGAGCTGGCGAAGCAGTGGCGGGTCTTCCGGTTCGATCTGCCGGGCCACGGCGGCTCGCCCGCGCATCCGGCCGGCTCGGTCTCCGACCTGGCCGACCGGCTCCTCGCCACCCTCGACACGCTCGGCGTGCAGCGCTTCGGCTACGCGGGTTGTGCCCTCGGCGGCGCGGTCGGTCTCGAACTGGTCCTGCGCCATCCGGAACGGGTGGCCTCGCTGGCGCTGATCGCCGCCTCGCCCCGCTTCGGCACGGCGGACGAGTTCCGCCAGCGCGGGGTGATCGTGCGCACCAACGGGCTCGACCCCATCGCCCGTACCTCGCCCGAGCGCTGGTTCACCGGCGGTTTCGCCGCCACACAGCCCGCGATCACCGAGTGGGCCGTACAGATGGTGCGCACCACCGACCCCGGCTGCTACATCGCCGCGTGCGAGGCGCTGGCCGCGTTCGACGTACGGTCCGAACTCGCCCGTATCGGCGTGCCGACCCTCGTCCTGGTCGGCTCGGACGACCAGGTCACCGGCCCGGCCGAGGCCCGTACCCTGGTCGCCGGCATCCCGGACGCCCGCCTCGCGGTCGTCCCCGGCGCCTCGCACCTGGTCCCGGTCGAGCAGCCCGCCGCCGTCACCGACCTCCTGGTCCGGCACTTCTCCACCGCCTGGCAGCCGGCCTACGACCAGTCCACCGGGCAGGTCGCCATCGTGGCATCCCCGGTCAGGCCGGTCCTCGCCGCGCCGCAGCAGGCCGCGCCCATCGCCGAGATCGCGCCGCCGCCCCCGGTACCGCCGCAGGTCATGGGCCGTCCGGATCCCTACGACGCCGGGATCAAGGTCCGCCGGGAGGTGCTCGGCGACGCGCATGTGGACCGGGCGCTGGCGCAGGCGGACGAGTTCTCCGGGGACTTCCAGGAGTTCATCACGCGCTATGCGTGGGGCGAGATCTGGGACCGGCCCGGCCTCGACCGGCGTTCGCGCAGCTGTGTCACCCTCACCGCGCTGGTCGCGGGCGGTCACCTGGACGAACTGGCCTTCCACACCCGGGCGGCGCTGCGCAACGGTCTCACCCCGGTCGAGATCAAGGAGGTGCTGCTGCAGGCGGCCGTGTACTGCGGAGTGCCCGCGGCGAACAGCGCCTTCAAGGTCGCCCAGCAGGTCATCCGTGAGGAGACGACCCCCACGGAGTGATCTTCAGCCCGGTACCGAAAGCACCAGTCTCGGCTGCCCGCCCGGCGCGTGGTGAGCGGCAGGATGGACCCATGACGCTCACCACGCTCACCAAGAAGTCGCACGCCTGCATCCGTCTGGAGAAGGACGGGCGGACGCTCGTCATCGACCCGGGCACCTTCACCGAGGAGGACGCCGCGGTCGGCGCGGACGCGATCCTCGTCACGCACGAGCACCTCGACCACTTCAACGAGGACCGGCTGCGGGCGGGCCTGGAGGCCAACCCGGGCGCCGAGATCTGGACCCTGAAGTCGGTCGCGGACCAGCTCTCCGCAGCCTTTCCGGGCCGCGTCCACACCGTCGGCCACGGCGACACCTTCACGGCGGCGGGCTTCGACGTCCAGGTGCACGGCGAACTGCACGCCGTGATCCACCCCGACATCCCGCGCATCACCAACGTCGGCTACCTCATCGACGCCGGCCGCGTCTTCCACCCCGGCGACGCCCTCACCGTCCCCGACCACGCCGTGGAGACGCTGATGCTCCCGGTCATGGCCCCCTGGAGCAAGATCTCCGAGGTCATCGACTACGTCCGCGAGGTCAAGCCGCAGCGCGCCTACGACATCCACGACGCCCTGCTCACCGACCTCGCCCGCCCGATCTACGACAACCAGATCGGCGCGCTCGGCGGTGCGGAGCACCTGCGGCTGGCGCCGGGGGAGAGCGCGTCGGTCTGAGTGTCAGTGCCGCCCGGTAGGTTGTGAGTCATGCGCATCGCGACCTGGAACGTGAACTCGATCACCGCCCGTCTGCCGAGGCTCCTGGCCTGGCTGGAGAGCAGCGGCACCGACGTGCTGTGCCTCCAGGAGGCCAAACTGGCCGAGGCGCAGTTCCCGTTCGACGAACTGCGCGCGGCGGGCTACGAGGCGGCGGTGAACGCGACCGGCCGGTGGAACGGCGTGGCGGTGCTCTCCCGAGTAGGACTCGACGACGTGGTCAAGGGCCTCCCCGGGGACCCCGGTTACGACGGCGTCCAGGAGCCCCGCGCCGTCTCGGCGACCTGCGGCCCGGTCCGCGTCTGGTCGGTGTACGTGCCCAACGGCCGCGAGGTGGACCACCCCCACTACGCGTACAAGCTCCAGTGGTTCGAGGCCCTCAGGGCGGCCGTCGCGGAGGACGCGCGCGGCAGCCGCCCGTTCGCGGTGCTCGGTGACTACAACGTGGCACCGACCGACGACGACGTCTTCGACGTGGCCGCCTTCGAGGGCCTCACCCATGTCACCCCGCCCGAGCGCGCCGCCCTCACCGCCCTGCGCGAGGCGGGCCTCTCGGACGTGGTCCCGCGCCCCCTCAAGTACGACCACCCGTACACGTACTGGGACTACCGCCAGCTCGCCTTCCCGAAGAACCGGGGCATGCGCATCGACCTGGTCTACGGCAACGAGCCGTTCGCGAAGGCCGTGACCGACTCCTACGTCGACCGCGAGGAGCGCAAGGGCAAGGGCGCCTCGGACCACGCGCCGGTCGTCGTCGACCTGGACGTCTGACCGGGACGGCCCTGCCCTGCCCGCTCAGCCCAGCGAGGCGAACCACCGTACGACGGCCCCCGTCGCCGCCTGCTGGGAGCCCAGATGGCGGGAGCCGCCGTAGTCCGGAGTGCCGAGGTCGACGAGCGGTACGTCGATGCCCCGGGCCCGGAACGACGCCTGGCAGCGCTCGCTGTTCCCGTTCACGGCCTGTTCGTCGCCCTCGGCGTAGTACAGCCGCAGGGGCATCTTCGGCGTCCAGCCCGTGCACACCCCGTCGGTGATCCGCAGCGCGGCGGCCAGTCCGCCCGTCGGGTGTGCGACCAGCGCCCGCCCGTGCCGGGTGAGGAGTCCGTCGATCGTGTCCGGGGTCCTGGCCACGACCTCCTGCCCGGTGTGCGTGCCGTCCAGCAGGCCCTCGACGGTGCGGGAGTACGGCGCCCGGAAGACCTCGCCGGGGCTGTCGTAGACGTGATGGAGCCGGTTGAAGGAGACCAGGGCCAGCGCGGTGTAGATCACGCCGTCCTTCGGGTCGACCCGTCCGTCCAGCAGGGACGGGAACGCCACGTCCCGGAAGGCGTAAGCGCCGCTCACCGGTGCCACTGCGGCGACCCGGAAGCGCGGATCAGCCCCTTCTTGCAGGGCCCGGGTCAGCCCGAGCGCCGCCGACGCCCCCTGCGAGAAGCCGGTGGCCAGTACCTCGTGCCCCAACTGCCGTCCCCGCGTGGGCGCGAAGGAGGCCGCGGTCCGCAACAGGTCCAGTGCGGCCGTCGTCTCGGACGGCACGTCCATCCACGCCTGAGGTCCGGAGCCGAGGCCGAGCCCCAGGTAGTCCGGGAGTACGACGGCGAAGCCCGCCGACGCGTAGGTGAGCGCGGGCGCCTGGCCCCACACCTCCGTCGACACCGAGGCGACATCGCCCTTGAAGAGTTCGGTGCCGTGCGTGAACGACACCGTCCGCAGCCGCCGCTCACCACCGCGCGGGAACGCCAGCAGCCCGCTCGCGGTGGTCGGCCGGCCCTTGGCGTCCACCGTGCGGTAGACCACCCGGTACGTGTCCACGCCGTAGCGGACGCTCCCCGTGTCCCAGGCCGGGCCGTCCTCGTCGCTCCTCAGCTCGGCGGTCACCTGCCGCGCGGACAGTGTCCGCAGATGCACCACCGACACCACCCGTCCCCGGACCGCGTCATGCACACCCTGCACCGGCGCGGCCGGAACCACCCCCGTCCCCACGGCCTGCGCGGACACCGAACCGCTCGCCACCAGGGCTGCGGCAACCGACGACGTCACGATCATCTTGCCTGTCCGATTCATACTGCGACCGTACGAACAGGACATCGCGCCCACCATCCGGCCAACCCGCGCCCGGGCGAAGGGCTTTCCCCCCTCCGCTCGGAGTGCTGACACGCCACCGGCGACGCCCTGTGGTGCGTACGGCGGTGCGAATGACACGCTGTATGTATGAACATCCCTTTCCTGGGCGACCGGGCCGAGAAGCACCGTATCCACGACGCCGAGGGCATCGCCGAGCTGCTGGCCGAGTGCGAGCTGCTCCGCTCGCACGCCGCCCGGGAGGGCATCCAACTCGACGACTCCGCAAGCTCGTTGGAGGCACTCGACCAGCTGGTGCCGCGCTGGCGGGACGACGAGGAGACCGTGTCCTGGCTCGGCAACGACGCCGGTCTGTATCTGGGCACCGTGATTGTGCGCACGGTGGAGGGTGCCGCCTGGGAGATCCGGCCGGACGGCCAGCCCGTCGTACGGCTGGACTCCGGGCGCGAGTTCGACGTCGTGGCCTCCGGTCATGAGTGGGCCGCGAGCGGTGTGCCCGAGCTCTCGCAGCTGTATGCGGAGGTCGCCGAGGAGTAAGAGGGGTGTAAATACGGCTAATGCCCGAAAAGTGCGTGTCGTGCGTTAACTCCGTTCTTGTGTGGATAGTTTGCGGCAACCACGACACAGCTGAGAGTGAGTAGGGCTGGGCATGGCCGTCGATCCGTTGATCGAACTGCGTGACGTCAACAAGTACTACGGGGAGCTGCATGTCCTGCAGGACATCAACCTCACCGTCGGCAAGGGGGAGGTGGTCGTGGTCATCGGCCCTTCGGGGTCGGGAAAGTCGACGCTGTGCCGGGCGATCAACCGGCTGGAGACCATCGAGTCCGGGACGATCCAGCTCGACGGCCGGCCGCTGCCCGAGGAGGGCAAGGCGCTCGCGAGACTCCGCGCCGAAGTCGGCATGGTCTTCCAGTCCTTCAACCTGTTCGCCCACAAGACGGTGCTGCAGAACGTCTCGTTGGCCCAGATCAAGGTCCGCAAGCGCAAGCGGGAGGACGCCGACAAACGGTCGATGGAACTCCTCGACCGCGTGGGACTCGCCTCGCAGGCACCCAAGTTCCCCGCGCAGCTCTCCGGCGGCCAGCAGCAGCGGGTGGCCATCGCCCGCGCCCTCGCCATGGAACCCAAGGCGCTTCTCTTCGACGAGCCGACCTCGGCCCTCGACCCGGAGATGATCAACGAAGTCCTTGAGGTCATGCGACAGTTGGCCCACGACGGCATGACCATGGTCGTCGTCACGCACGAGATGGGTTTCGCCCGCTCCGCCGCCAACCGCGTCGTGTTCATGGCCGACGGCCGTGTCATCGAGGACCGCGCCCCCGAGGAGTTCTTCACCAACCCGCGCAGCGACCGGGCCAAGGACTTCCTGTCCAAGATCCTCAAGCACTGAGCGGGGGAGTGCGATCCATGTTCCGTACGACCCGTGTGCTCCTCGTGCTGATCCTCGCGCTGCTCGCGACCGCCTGCGGCAAGGAGGGCAGCCCGCCCGTGAAGGGCCCGGCCGCCGAGAAACTCCCCAACTACCAAGTGGCGCAAGGCTTTCAGCTCCCCGACTCCAAGACCTGGAAGCGGGCGAAGAAGCGCGGCTACTTCGTCGTCGGCGCCAAGGAGGACCAGCCCTACCTCGGCGAGAAGGACCCGGCGACCGGCACCTACTCCGGCTTCGACATCGAGATCGCCAAGATGATGTCGGCCTCCCTCGGCTTCGCCCCGAGGACCGTCCACTTCCGCACGATCGCCTCCGCCAACCGCGAAACCGCCCTGCAGAACGGCCAGATCGACTACTACGTCGGCACCTACACCATCAACGACATGCGCAAGAAACTCGTCGGCTTCGCAGGCCCCTACTACATGGCCGGCCAGTCGCTCCTCGTCCGCACCGACGAGCACGACATCCACGGCCCGCAGGACCTCGCCGGCAAACGCGTCTGCTCGGCGGCCGGTTCGACGCCGTACCAGCGCATCAAGGACGACTACCCCAAGGCCCAACTCGTCGCCTACGACACCTACTCGGTCTGCGTCGACAACCTCCTCACCTACCAGGTCGCCGCCGTCACCACCGACGACGCGATCCTCATCGGCTACGCGGCGAAGGTCCCCGACCAGCTCAAGGTCGTCGGCAAGCCCTTCTCGAAGGAGCCGTACGGCATCGGAGTCCCGCACGGCGACAACGCCCTGCGGTTCGCCCTCGACGACGCGTTGGAGGCCCGTGAGAAGAACGGCGACTGGAAGAAGGCGTACGAGGCGACGCTCGGCCTGTCCGGAGTGCCCGCGCCCACCCCGCCCGCGATCGACCGCTACCCGGCGAGCTGAGCGAGGCCGATGTGAACGTACTGACAGACAACTTCTCGACCTTCGTCGACGGCTTCCTCGGCACCGTCGAACTCACCGTCTACGCCTCGGTGTTGGCACTCGTCCTCGGCTTCCTGATGGCCTCCTTCCGGGTCGCCCCGGTCGGTTCGCTGCGGGTGTTCGGCACGGTGTGGGTGACCGTGCTGCGCAACACCCCGCTCACCCTGCTGTTCTTCGCGGTGCTGCTCGGCCTGCCGCGCTTCGGACTCGTGCTGCCCTTCAAGGTGTTCGCGGTCCTCGCGCTCGGCTGCTACACCTCGGCGTTCATCTGCGAGGCGCTGCGCTCCGGCATCAACACCGTGCCCCGAGGGCAGGGGGAGGCGGCCCGCACTCTCGGCATGACCTTCGGACAGACCCTCGGCCTGGTCGTGCTGCCTCAGGCGTTCCGCTCGGTGATCCCGCCGGTCGGCTCCACCCTCATCGCGCTCGCCAAGAACTCGGCGATCGCGGGCGCGTTCAGCGTCACCGAACTCCTCGGCACCTACCGGACGTTGAGCGAGCTCGGCTACAACATCGTCTGGACCTTCGTCTGGATCGCCGTCGGCTACCTGATCATCACCCTCGCCATCAGCGCCCTGTTCAACGCGATGGAGAGGAAGTGGGGAGTCGCCCGATGACCACCGCCAACGCCCTCTACGACGTCCCCGGCCCCAGGACCCGCAAACGGCACCGCCTCTACGGCATCGTGTCCACCGTCGTCATCCTCGGTCTCCTGGCCTGGATCCTCTATCTCCTGTTCGACACCGACCAGTTCACGTACACGAAGTGGATGCCCTTCGAGTACAAGGGAATTCAGGAGCTGCTGCTGCGGGGCCTCGGCAACACGCTCAAGGCCTTCGGGCTCGCGGCCGTACTGTCACTGGCACTTGGGACTCTGCTGGCCGTCGGACGGCTTTCGGACCACCGGCCGGTGCGCTGGTTGTCCACACTCGTCGTGGAGTTCTTCCGCGCCATGCCCGTCCTGGTGATGATCTTCTTCATCTTCGTGGCGCTCAAGGTGCAGCCGCTGCCCGCACTGGTCGCAGGACTCACCCTCTACAACGGCTCGGTGCTCGCCGAGGTCTTCCGCTCCGGTGTCAACAGCGTCGAACGCGGCCAGCGGGAGGCCGCGTTCGCACTCGGCATGCGCAAGACCCAGGTCATGTCGTACGTCCTCGTACCGCAGGCAGTACGGGCCATGCTGCCCGCCATCATCAGCCAGTTGGTGGTCGCGCTGAAGGACACCTCCCTGGGCTATCTGATCACCTATGAGGAGTTTCTTCACGCCGGGAAGCTGATCGCGTCGAACCTCGACTACGATTTGCCGTTCATCCCCGTGGTGATGGTGATCTCGCCGATCTACATCGGGATGTGCATGCTGCTCTCCTGGTTCGCCGGATGGGTGTCCCGCCGGGAGCAGCGCAGTCCCAAGACCGAGGCCGTGGACGTGGCTCCGGCCGAACCAGGGACGCTGCTGCCGCGGGTGCAGTAGTTGGAGGGCACTTGCCCGTCCGGCGGCAGCCGGAGATCACTGCTCGCGCAGCGGGATCGACACGTACGACGGGTCGTTCGCAGGCGAGGAGAAGGTCAGCTGCGCGCCGGTCGGGTTGTGCTCGATGTAGAGCGGGTCGACCGTGTCGACGACCAGGGCGAGACGATGCCCTGCCGGGACGTCGTAGGCCGTGGAGAACAACTCCAGGTCCACACCGAACGGCTGGCCGGGCGTCTGCCCGTGCCAGGTGTACGGCGCGTTGCTGACCAGCTTGCCGAGGCCGAGCGGGCCCACGTCGTAGAGGTATGCGACGAGGGTGCCGCTCTCCTTGGTGTCCGTGACCGTTGTATGCAACTTCACGGTGCCGCGCACCTGTTGGGCGCTCGTGTACTTCCCCGACTGCCATACGGCGGCCCAGCGGCGGGGGAGGAGGGGAACGGCGGCCACCGGAGGTACCTGCGCGACCTGGTCGAGGATGCTGGACAGGAAGACGATCCCGCCGTCCGCGCCCGAGTCGACGTTGGTGTGGATGGTGGTCGTGCCCGCGAGCTCGATCTTCTTCCGCGTCGCACCGACCGACTTCCAGTCCGGGTAGCCCTCGTAGCCGCCCGTGGAACGGGACTTGAGCTCCACGGGGTCCTCGTGGTCGATCCCGTTGTTCTCGCCCTTGAGGTAGTGGTCGAACCAGCGCTCGGTGTCCGTCCACACGTCGTTGGGCAGCCCGAACAGTCCGGTCAGCTCGGCGGTGGCGTGGTCGCCGGGGCGGAGTTCGAGCCGCTTGGGGCCGGTCAACTCACCGTAGAAGTGGGCTATTTGGTTGGGCGGGAAGATCGTGTCGCCCCAGGCGTTGGCGAGCATGATCGCCGCGCCGTTCTTGTTGATCTGATCGAGGTAGGTCGCGGGGGAGCGTTCCTTGCCCCAGTCGATCAACTCCTGTTCCTTGGACAGGTCGGAGGTGAAGAAGTCCTTGAAGACCTGGCTCGTCTCCGCGCTCGGCCGGCCGGTGACGAGGCCGACGCCGTCCAGCAGGGCGGTCGCCTGGGAGTGTTCGGTGCGGCCCGAGTAGATGGAGTCGATCAGGTCCGCCCAGCCGCTGAGTGAGGCAACTGCCTTGATCCGCTTGTCGTGTGCCGCCGCGAGCAGGCTGATGCCGGCGCCGTACGACACGCCCGCCATGCCGATGTGCCCGGCGTCGGACGGGGTGTTGGCGAGCGCCCAGTCGATCACCTTGGACGCGTCGGCCACGTCGGCCGGGCCACCGACCTCTATCCCGCCGCCGGACTGCCAGAAGCCGCGGACGTTGTAACTCACGACGACATAGCCGGAGTTCGCGAGCTTCTCGGCCTGGGCCAGGTACTGGACCTGGGGGAAGCCCCAGCTCGTGGGCAGGACGAGGAGGGGATAGCGGTGCGAGCCGTCGGCGTCCGCGGGCGTGACGACGTTCGCCGCGAGCTTCGTACCGCCGTCGCCCGCGATGTCGACGAAGCGGACGCCGTTCGTGGCGGCCTGGGCGGCGGGGGCGAGCCCGAGGACGCCTCCGGCGACGAGAGTCGCGGAGACGGCGACCGCGGCGGTCGTACGCAGGGACTGGCGACGGTTTCGCACGGGTCACTCCTCACACGTGTCAATGCAAAGTGACCCGACGGTAACCGCAGCCCTTTACTTGAGGTAACCCGTGAGTAAGTTACGTGCCAGTAACGATTGTTGAAGTGTGCGTGACCTCAGGAGGCGCGGTGCGAACTTCGTGGTGCCGGTGCGGGCAGAGGGGTCTCCGCGGCCCGCGTCACATCGGCGACCAGCTCCACCACATCGGGGCCGTACGCCTGCGAGTTGACCACCTTCAGCAGCAGGACGAAGGTGTTGCCGCCGTGTTTGCGGGCCAACTTCTCGTGGTTGCGGGCGAGATAGCGGGTCGCCGCCTGATTGGTGATCGCGCGCTGGCCGCAGAAGAGGAACACCGGCCGTGCGCCGCCGAGTTGACCGGCAGTGAGCCGGGCGAGAAGGACGTACTCGCCCTTGCCGGGCTCAAGTCGGTAGCGCTCGCTGCCTATTTGGAACGCGCCCCGGTCCGGTCCCGGCTCGGCGTCGACGTTGACGCGGATGCCGGGCAGCAGGGACGCCAGATGCGCGGCCATCCGGCGGTTGGAGGCCGGGCCGCCGACGCAGAACTCGGTGCGTTCGCCGAAGCCCTGCTGGGCCGCGTCGTGCGCGACGACCTGGGCGTGCGCGTTGCAGTCCTTGATCAGCGCGGCGAGTTCGAGGAGCGCGAACACGTCGTGCCGCATCACCGTGAGTTCGGGGCCGCCCGCCTCGCGGTTGACCACGAGCAGCGACTCGGAGTTGTCGGGCAGCCCGAAGAACGCCTGCTTGCGCCGGAGTCTGCGCTTCCACAGGTAGGTGCGGGCGAGCCAGCCGAGCGCGGCGCTGAGGCCTCCGGCGACCACGCCCAGAACGATGTTGCGCACGTCGTCATTCATGGGCGCGCATGTTAGCGGCCCGATGTGGCTGGTACGTACCGGTGTTCGACGTGTGACGTTCGTGTGGCGGCGGCCGGAAGCGGTCTGTCGGGGTCCGTGCCAGGTGGATACGCTGCGCGGACGGTTCTGGACTGGAGGTACGGATGCGTCGCCCTGTGGCACGGAAACTGTCGGTCCTGGCGGTCTCGGTCGCCGTGGTGTCGGTCGGGGCCGCGGCCCCACCCGCCGCGACGAGCAGCAGCACACCGACGAAGGTTCCGGTCGCCGTCGGCTACGGCGGCGCCGTGGCGAGCGTCGACGCGGACGCGACCGCGGCCGGTATCGCGGTCCTGAAGAAGGGCGGCAACGCTGTCGACGCGGCCGTCGCCACCGCCGCCGCGCTCGGTGTCACCGAGCCCTACTCCTCCGGCATCGGCGGAGGCGGCTACTTCGTCTACTACGACGCCAAGTCCCGTAAGGTGCACACCATCGACGGCCGCGAGACCGCCCCGCTGACCGCCGACTCCAACCTCTTCGTGGAGAACGGCAAGGCCCTCGCCTTCGCCGACGCCGTCAGCAGCGGCCTCAGCGTCGGTACCCCGGGCACGCCCGCCACCTGGCAGACGGCCCTCGACCAGTGGGGGAGCGAGAAGCTCGGTACGGTGCTCAAGCCCGCCGAGCGGATCGCGAGCGACGGTTTCACGGTCGACGACACCTTCCGCACCCAGACGGCGGCCAACGAGACCCGCTTCCGCTACTTCCCCGACACCGCCAAGCTGTTCCTGCCCGGCGGCGCGCTGCCGGTCGTCGGCTCCACCTTCAAGAACCCCGAACTCGCCGCGACGTACAAGGAGTTGGGCAAGAAGGGGATCGGCGACATCTATCGCGGCGCCCTCGGCAAGGACATCCTCGCCACGGTGAACCAGCCGAAGGTGGACGCGAGTTCCGGCTGGAACGCCCGCCGCGGCAAGCTGTCGGCCCAGGACCTCGCGGCCTACCGCGCCAAGCTCCAGGCGCCCACGAAGACGACGTACCGCGGACTCGGCGTCTACTCCATCGCACCCTCATCCTCCGGCGGCACGACCGTCGGCGAGGCCCTCAACATCCTTGAGAAGACGGACCTTTCGAAGGCCGGCGAGGTCCAGTACCTGCACCACTACATCGAGGCCAGCCGGATCGCGTTCGCCGACCGGGGACGCTGGGTCGGCGACCCCGCCTTCGAGGACGTACCGACGAAGGAACTCCTCTCGCAGAAGTTCGCCGACTCGCGCGCCTGCCTCATCAAGGACGACGCGGTGCTCACCAGCCCGCTGGCGCCCGCCGACCCGCGCAACCCGACGGCCTGCACCGCCACCGGGACGGCCGCCCCGACGACCTACGAGGGCGAGAACACCACCCACCTCACCGTCGCCGACAAGTGGGGCAACGTCGTCTCCTACACGCTCACCATCGAGCAGACCGGCGGCAGCGCGATGACCGTGCCCGGCCGCGGCTTCCTGCTCAACAACGAGCTGACCGACTTCTCCTTCACCCCGGCCAACCCGGCCGTCCACGACCCGAACCTCCCGGGTCCGGGCAAGCGCCCGCGCTCGTCGATCTCGCCGACGATCGTCCTCGACAAGCACAACAAGCCGGTCGTGGCGCTCGGTTCACCCGGCGGCGCGACCATCATCACGACCGTGCTCCAGACCCTCACCGAGTTCCTCGACCGAGGGCTCCCGCTCGTGGACGCGATCGCCGCACCCCGCGCCAGCCAGCGCAACGCGGCCAACACGGAACTCGAACCGGCCCTGTACAACAGCGACTTGAAGACCCAGCTGCAGGCCATCGGGCACTCCTTCACCCTGAACCCGGAGATCGGCGCGGCGACGGGCGTGCAACGGCTGCCGAACGGCGAGTGGTTGGCCGCCGCCGAGAAGGTTCGTCGGGGTGGCGGCTCGGCGGCGGTGGTCAGTCCGGCGCCGTAGACGGTGAGTCGGAGGCGGGCGGCGGCGGTTCCGCGCGGAACGCGAGCCGCCCGTCCTCGACGTCCACGCTCACCCGGCCGCCTTCGGTGATCCGGCCGTCGAGGAGCAGCCGGGACAGCTGGTTGTCGACCTCGCGCTGGATGGTGCGGCGCAGTGGCCGGGCGCCGTACTCGGGCTGGAAGCCCTGCCGGGACAGCCAGTCGACGGCGGGGTCCGTGAACGCGACCGTGATGCCCTGCGCGTGCAGGAGACGGCGGGTGCGCTCCAGCAACAGCTCGGTGATCAGCCGGAGTTGCTCGGCGGTGAGCTGACGGAAGACGACGATCTCGTCGATGCGGTTGAGGAACTCCGGGCGGAAGTGCTCGCGCAGCGGGCGCAGGATCTGCTCGCGCCGCGCCTCCTCGTCCGCGTCGGCGCCACCCGGGCCGAAGCCGATGCCGGCCCCGCGCCGGGTGATCGCCTCGGAGCCCAGGTTGCTGGTCATCACGATCACCGTGTTGGTGAAGTCGACCGTGCGGCCCTGGGCGTCGGTCAGCCGGCCGTCGTCCAGGACCTGGAGCAGGATGTTGAAGACGTCCGGGTGCGCCTTCTCGACCTCGTCGAGGAGCAGCAGTGAGTACGGGTGGCGGCGTACGACCTCGGTCAGCTGGCCGGCCTCCTCGTGGCCGACGTAGCCGGGCGGGGCGCCCACGAGACGGCTCACCGTGTGCCGTTCCTGGTACTCGCTCATGTCGAGGCGCACCATCCGGTCCTCGCTGCCGAACAGGGCCTCCGCGAGAGCGCGGGCAAGTTCCGTCTTGCCGACGCCTGTCGGGCCCAGGAACAGGAAGCTGCCGATCGGCCGGTCCGGGCTCGCCAGCCCGGCGCGGGAACGCAGCACCGCGTCCGACACGACCCGGACCGCCTCTTCCTGGCCGACGACCCGCCGGTGCAGATGCTCCTCCAGACCGAGCAGCCGGTCCTTCTCCTCCGCGGTGAGACTGCTCACCGGGATACCGGTCTGCCGTGACACCACCTCGGCGATCGCGTCACCGGTGACCTCCAGGTGCTGGCCCTCGTCACCTGTGTCCTCGCCGCCGGCCTCCGTCAGCCGCACCTTCAACTCGGCGATACGGTCCCGGAGTCGGGTCGCCTTCTCGTAGTCCTCGTCGGCCGCCGCCTGGTCCTTGTCCCGGGCCAGCTGCTCCACCTCGCGCTCCAGGGACCGTACGTCCGTACCCTTCGTACGGGCCCGCAGCCGTACCCGCGCGCCCGACTGGTCGATCAGGTCGATCGCCTTGTCGGGCAGGCGGCGGTCGGTGAGATAGCGGTCGGACAGTTCCACGGCCGCCACCAACGCCTCGTCGGTGTACCGGACTTGATGGTGCGCCTCGTAGCGGTCGCGCAGTCCGCGCAGGATCTCGATCGCATCCGCGACGGTCGGCTCGGGCACCAGGATCGGCTGGAACCTGCGGGCCAGCGCCGCGTCCTTCTCGATCCTGCGGTACTCCTCCAGGGTCGTGGCACCCACGATGTGCAACTCGCCGCGCGCGAGGGCCGGTTTGAGGATGTTGCCGGCGTCCATCGAACCGCTCTCGCCGCCACCGCCCGCGCCGACCACGGTGTGCAATTCGTCGATGAACACGATCAGTTCGTCCGAGTGGGCGCGGATCTCGCCGACGATGTTCGTCAGCCGCTCCTCGAAGTCGCCCCGGAAACGGGTGCCCGCGACCACGCCCGTCAGGTCGAGGGCGACCACCCGCCGCCCGGTCAGCACGTCCGGCACGTCGCCGTCCGTGATGCGCTGGGCGAGCCCCTCCACGATCGCGGTCTTGCCGACACCGGCGTCGCCGATCAGCACCGGATTGTTCTTGCCGCGCCGGGACAGCACCTCGATGGTCTGCTCGATCTCCTCGTCGCGGCCGATCACCGGGTCGATACGGCCCTGCCCGGCCAGGTCGGTGAGATCGCGGCCGTACTTGTCGAGTGTGGGGGTGCCGGTGGGGCGCGGCTGGTCCGTGCGCGGCAGTGCGCCGTCGGGTGCCTCCGGCGGCAGGCCCGTGGGGGCGAAGCGGGCCGCGTTCAGGATGTGTCCGGCGGCGGAGTCCGGGTTCGCGGCGAGCGCGCCCAGGACGTGCTCGGGCCCGATGTAGCCGGCGCCGCCCGCCCTCGCCAGGTCGTGCGCGTCCAGGAGGGCGCGTTTGACGGCCGGGGTGAGGTTGAGGGACGTGCCCTCCGGGGCTTGGACCGGGCCCGAGCGCTCGTCGATCTCTGCCGCCAGGGAGTCGGGGTCCGCGCCGGCCCGGGTGAGGAGGCCACGGGTCGGCTCCGCGGACAGGGCGGCGCGGAGCAGGTGTTGTGTGTCCAGGTCGTGGCTGCCGTGTTCTGCGGCGTACTGGGCGGCGCCGCGGACGAGGTCCCTCGCCGGTTGGCTCAGCAGGCGGCCTATGTCCACGTGGCGTGGACCTGGGCGGGCGGCTCCTCCGAAGAGCCTGGCGAGGAAGTCTCCGAAGGGGTCGTTCTCGGGGGATATGTAGCCGCTGGTCATCAATCCACCATGGCACGGACCACTGCGCTGGGCATGTGCGGTTTGGGTGCGTTATGTCTGCGGCTGCGTTGTGGCTGGTCGCGCAGTTCCCCGCGCCCCTTGAAAGCGCTCAGCGTGCCGTGAGGATCCTTGGGCCGTCCTCCGTGATGGCCACCGTGTGTTCCACGTGTGCCGCCCTCGACCCGTCGTTCGTTCGGAGGGTCCAGCCGTCGGGTGCCTCGTGGTAGCCGTCCTTGCCGCTCGCGATCAGCATGGGCTCGATCGCGAGGGCCATGCCGTGGCGGAGGGGGAGGCCGCGGCCCGGGCGGCCCTCGTTCGGGACGCCGGGGTCCTCGTGCATCTGGCGGCCGATGCCGTGGCCGCCGAAGCCCTGGGGGATGCCGTAGCCGGCCGTACGGCAGACCGTGCCGATCGCGTGGGCGATGTCGCCGATGCGGTTGCCCACGACGGCCGCCGCGATGCCTGCCGCGAGGGCGCGCTCGGCGGTGTCGATCAGACGTACGTCGGCGGGGCGCGGCGTGCCGACGATGAAGGTGATGGCCGAGTCGCCGGCCCAGCCGCCCAGCTTGGCGCCGAAGTCCATCGAGACCAGGTCGCCGTCGCGCAGCCGGTAGCCGTCCGGGATGCCGTGCACGATCGCGTCGTT
This sequence comes from Streptomyces sp. NPDC050549, assembly GCF_040655035.1. Classification (NCBI taxonomy): domain Bacteria; kingdom Bacillati; phylum Actinomycetota; class Actinomycetes; order Kitasatosporales; family Streptomycetaceae; genus Streptomyces; species Streptomyces sp. NPDC050549. Next base: position 63,723 of record NZ_JBFAJD010000029.1, on the reverse strand, counting down.
CACCGAGGCGCAGACGACCGCCGGGAACGGGGTGGGTGCGAACGAGGGGCGGTAGCCGAGGAAGGGTGAGGTCGCGCCCGCCGCGCGCAGCACGTCGTGCGCCAACTCGTCCAGTTCCAGCAGGGATACGCCCACGTCGGCGGCCTCCTTCACGGCCGTGAGGGCGCGGGCCACGACCTGGCCCGCCTCGTACATCGCATCGATAGACGTGTCCGTCTTGAGTTCCACCATGCCAATTACTATACCGGTATTAGAATGACGGCATGGTACGCACCCCTCTCACCCCCGAAGAGCGTGAACGCGGCGAACGGCTCGGCCGGCTGCTCCGCGAGGCCCGTGGTGGCCGGAGCATGACGGACGTGGCGGCGAACGCGGGCATCTCGGCGGAGACCCTCCGTAAGATCGAGACCGGCCGGGCTCCCACGCCCGCCTTCTTCACGGTCGCCGCCCTCGCCGACGCGCTCGGGCTGTCCATGGACCAACTCGTGGTCAGGTGTGCGCCGTTGGCGGCCTGAATCGGGTGTCGGACACGGCGGATGCAGCGGAACGCGGCGGGCGCACAGGGGGGAGGCGTAGGCTCCGAACTCTCTGCGCCCGGCTCGAAAAGCTTCCGTAGCCGCGTCGTAACACAAATGGTGTTTTCTACGGACCGGAGCATTCCGGTCTGGCGGGAGTTGGAGCATGGCTGTGGATCAACTCCCCGGACAGGTGCGGGAGTTCGCGAACTACCTCGACCGGCTGCTGGCGCGCCTCGACCAGGGCGGCGGCTGGTGCGGGGTGTTCTGGCAGCGCGATCCCGATGGTATGCAGGCCTGCCTGGGCGGCCGTGAGATACCGCCCTGGGACGTGGTGGAGGCGCTGCTCCAGGACCTCGCTGCCGAGTACGGCCCCGGTGTCGCCGCCCAGGAGAAGGAACGGGCCCGCGCCCTGCACGCGGCGGCCCTCGCCGCGTTCGACGCCCGGCCCGGCAGCCGGGACGCCCTCGGCGACCGGCTCGACGTGATGCTCCGCGAGCAGAAGTACGCCGCCGAACGGCAGGCGGAACTGGGGCGGTTGCTCGGCTCCGCCACCACGCAGGAGGAGGCCGACGCGCTCCGCCTCGACCTCGCCTGGGCCCACGACGACCACGAGCGCGCCACCGCCCGCTGCGCCGAACTCCGCGCCCGCATCCAGGAGTTGGACAACCGGGTCCACCTCAGGGGTGGCGGGGCGGTCCACCGCGACCGGCACGGCAACGTGTTCCGGGTCGACGACACCTTCCAGGACCAGGAGGGCCGGTCCGGCGGGGAGGACCCGTACGGCAACGGCCCGGCCCCGCACCGCCTGCCCCGCCAGCGCGACACCGAACAGACACCCGGCGCCGGAGCGCAGAGCGGCCACGGCGGCCCCGACAGCACCGGCCGGGCCTACGGCGGCCCCGATCCCCTGCGCCATGACGAGGGCGTCCGTGAGGCGCGCCGCGGCTACGGCCTGGCGGACACCGGAACCCGGCCCGCGTCCCGCGACGACAGGACCCCCGACGCGCGACGAGGCTACGAGGACTTCGAACGCGCCAACCCCGGCTACGGCAGCCCGGCCCCCCTGCGGGACGACTTCCCGGGCCCCGCCGCCACTCCCGCGCCCGAGCCCTCCGGCTGGCCCGCGCCCGAGGCCGCGCGGTCCGCCGCCTTCGACCCCGCACAGCCCACGGCCCCCGAGCCCGCGCAGTCCCCCGACCCCGACCCGGCACCCGCCTCCGCCCCGACCCCCAAGCAGCGCAAGCGCCGCCGAGGCAGCGCCCGCTTCGCCGGTATGGCCGAGGGCGACACCGCCGCCCCGGCCCCGGGCCCCGCGGCGGCCGTACCGGATCTGCCGGCCCCCGCGTCCACCGCCCGCCGCACCCCGCGCGGGGCCCGGTTCGCCGGGGCCGCGCGGCCGGCGGAGCGGGCGCAGCCGAAGCGGGAGGCGCTGGACGCGGAGGCGCGGCAGGCCACCGTGGAGGCCGTGCAGCGGCTCGTGGGGCTGCGGCGGGAGGGCCGTAGCGGCGAGGCGCACGCACTGCTCGCCGAGGCCGCGTACTGGCCCGCCGCGCGCTTCCCGCTGCTCGCGGCCGAGCTGCAGCGCGCCGGGCTCGGCGCGGACTGGGCGACGCTGCTGTGGGAGGCCGCCTCGCTGCCCGCCGACCGACTGGTCGGCGCGGCGGACGCGCTGGTCGCGGCGGGCCGTACGGCGGACGGCGAGCAGATCCTGCGGCAGGGCGTGGCCCGCCCGGCCGAGGAGATAGGCGACGCCGTGCTCGCGCTGGCCGCCGAGGGCCGCCGCCGCGAGATCGGCGCCCTGCTCGACGCCTACGTCCGGGTCCGCACCCCCGAGGAGGCGGCCCGCAGCGTCGCGGCCGACCCCCAGCAGCTAGTGCCGCTGCTGGTGGAGGCCGCCCAGGGCGTCTCGGACGAACGCCACTGGGACCTCGTCCACGCCCTGCGGGTCGCGGGCTTCACTGCCTGACTGGCTGGGGCCGGACACCGCTGAGCCCGCCCTTCGGGCGGACGGCGGGAGTGCGGCGACCGGCCCCAGGCTCGCCCACCGGAGTGTGAAACGCGATCGACTCCGCGGGTTAACGACGATGGTCTTGGCAAGGCTCCTCCGGAGGCTTACGTTCATCCCTCTACGGCCTTTGTCTACGGGCGTAGAGGCGCTGACGTCCCGTCGAAGGAGCAGCTCATGGCCAACGTCGTACGCGCCGCTCTGGTCCAGGCCACCTGGACCGGCGACACCGGGTCAATGGTGGCGAAACACGAGGAACACGCCCGCGAGGCGGCCCGCCAGGGCGCCAGGATCATCGGGTTCCAGGAAGTGTTCAACGCCCCCTACTTCTGTCAGGTCCAGGAACCGGAGCACTACAACTGGGCCGAGCCGGTGCCCGACGGGCCGACCGTGCGTCGTATGCAACAGCTCGCGCGCGAGACCGGCATGGTGATCGTCGTCCCGGTCTTCGAGATCGAGCAGGACGGCTTCTACTACAACACCGCGGCCGTGATCGACGCCGACGGCACCTTCCTCGGCAAGTACCGCAAGCACCACATCCCGCAGGTCAAGGGCTTCTGGGAGAAGTACTACTTCAGGCCGGGCAACGCGGGCTGGCCCGTCTTCGACACCGCCGTCGGCAAGGTCGGCGTCTACATCTGCTACGACCGCCACTTCCCCGAGGGCTGGCGCCAGCTCGGCCTCAACGGCGCCCAGTTGGTCTACAACCCGTCCGCCACCTCGCGCGGTCTCTCCGCCTACCTCTGGCAGCTGGAGCAGCCCGCCGCGGCCGTCGCCAACGAGTACTTCATCGCCGCGATCAACCGGGTTGGACAGGAGGAGTACGGGGACAACGACTTCTACGGGACGTCGTACTTCGTCAACCCGCGAGGCCAGTTCGTCGGCGACGTCGCCAGTGACAAGGACGAGGAACTCGTCGTCCGCGACCTGGACTTCGGGTTGATCGAGGAAGTCCGCCAGCAGTGGGCGTTCTACCGCGACCGTCGTCCCGACGCCTACGAAGGGTTGGTGCAACCGTGACCAAGGATCTGCTGGGACGGCACAAGGCCGTGCTCCCGGACTGGCTCGCCCTCTACTACGACAACCCGCTCGAGATCACGCACGGCGAGGGCCGGCACGTCTGGGACGCCGAGGGCAACAAGTACCTCGACTTCTTCGGCGGCATCCTCACCACCATGACCGCGCACGCGCTCCCCGAGGTCACCAAGGCGGTCAGCGAGCAGGCCGGGCGGATCCTCCACTCGTCCACGCTCTACCTCAACCGGCCGATGGTCGAACTCGCCGAGCGCGTCGCCCAGTTGTCCGGCATCCCCGACGCCCGCGTCTTCTTCACCACCTCGGGCACCGAGGCCAACGACACCGCCCTGCTGCTCGCGACCTCGTACCGGCGCAGCAACCAGATCCTGGCCATGCGCAACAGCTACCACGGCCGCTCCTTCAGCGCGGTCGGCATCACCGGCAACCGCAGCTGGTCCCCGACCTCGCTCTCCCCGCTCCAGACGCTGTACGTCCACGGCGGCGTGCGCACGCGCGGACCCTACGCCCAGCTGTCCGACGCCGAGTTCATCGCGGCCTGCGTGGCCGACCTGAAGGACCTGCTCGGTCACGTCCGCCCGCCTGCCGCCCTCATCGCCGAACCCGTCCAGGGCGTCGGCGGGTTCACCTCCCCGCCCGACGGCCTGTACGCGGCCTTCCGCGAAGTGCTGGCCGAGCGGGGCGTGTTGTGGATCGCCGACGAGGTGCAGACCGGCTGGGGCCGCACCGGCGACCACTTCTGGGGCTGGCAGGCGCACGCCCAGAACGGTCCGCCGGACATCCTCACCTTCGCCAAGGGCATCGGCAACGGCAGCTCGATCGGAGGTGTCGTCGCCCGCGCCGACATCATGAACTGCCTCGACTCCAACAGCATTTCGACCTTCGGCGGCACCCAGATCACCATGGCGGCGGGCCTCGCCAACCTCACCTACCTGCTGGAGCACGACCTCCAGGGCAACGCCCGGCGCGTCGGCGGCCTCCTCATCGAGCGGCTGAGGGCCGCAGCGGCGAAGCATCCCGGCGTACGGGAAGTGCGCGGACGCGGACTGATGATCGGTATCGAGCTGGTGAAACCGGGCACCGACGAGGCCGATCCGCAGGCCGCCTCCGCCGTGCTCGAAGCGGCCCGCGAGGGCGGACTGCTGATCGGCAAGGGCGGCGGACACGACACCAGCGCCCTGCGCATCGCCCCGCCGCTGTCCCTCACCGTCGCGGAGGCCGAAGAGGGCGCCGCCATCCTCGAACGGGCTCTGGCGAGCACGCAGTAGCAGTAGTACGAGCAAGGGAACATCGTCATGGCCACCACCCTGGACACCCTGGAACCCGCCCTGTCGGTCCGTCAGGTCCTCGCCCTGGAACGGGTTCTGGCCGGGGAACCCGAGGTGGTGGCCGGCGCGAGCCAACTCGACCGCGCCGTGCGGTGGGTGCACGTCGCCGAGGCCGCCGATGTCGGCGTGATGCTCAGCGGCGGCGAGATGATCCTCACCACCGGCGTCCTCCTCGCCGGTGACGAGGGCGCCCAGGCCGAGTACATCCAGTCCCTGCACCGCGCGGAGGCATCAGCCGTGGTCCTCGGTCTCGGCCGCGCCTTCCCCGCCCCGCCGGACGTGATGCGCCGTGCGGCCGAGCGGTGCGGGCTGCCCATGGTGGTGCTCCACCGGCCCTTCCCCTTCGCGGAGTTGACGGAAGAGGTCCAATCCCGGCTGGTACGGCGGAAGTTCGCCGCCGTCAGCCTCTCCGAGGCCGTACGGACCGCGCTCACCGGACTCATCACCGCCGGCGCCCCGCTGCAGAGCCTGCTCGACGAGGTCGCCGCGCACAGCGCCTGTCCCGTGGTCGTCACCAACCTCGCCCACCGAGTCCTCGCCACGGCGGGGGAGCGGTCCGCCGTCGACGACGTGCTGCGCGACTGGGAGCGCATCTCCCGGCAGGCCGGCGGCAGCGAGGGCGACGGCTGGATCCGCGCCGAACTGGGCGGACGCGGCGAGCGCTGGGGCCAGATCATGCTGTGCGGCCACCGCGGCGACACCGCCACCGGACGCCTCCTCGCCGACCGCGCCGCCGAGGCCCTCGTCCTGCACCGCATGCTCGGCGGCTCCGCCCACACCTGGGAGGAACAGTCCGCCCAGAGCCTGCTCACCGACCTGGCGAGCGGAGTCGTACCGGCACGGCAGCTCCTGCCGCGCGCCCGTGCGGCCGGACTCCCCGTCAACCGGCGCACCTTCGTGCCGATGGTCGTGCGGGACGGCGACTCGGCCCAACTCGACCGAGTGCTAAGGCTGTTGGGGCTGCCCGGACTCGTCGCCGAACTGGCCGACGGTGTCACCGCGGTCCTGCTCAGCCTGCCCCGGGACCAGGACGCGGACGCCCTCGCCGCACACTTCGCCAGCCGGCTGCGCACCGAGTCGGGGGCGTTGAAGGCGGTGGTGGCCGCCGCCGGGCAGCGCACCGTCTGGGACGACGTGCCCGCCGGACTGCGCGAGGCACAGCACGTCGCCGACGCCGTGGCCGACTCCAGCGACGCCCTCGAACTCCCCACCGTGGTACGCCTCAAGGACGTCCATCTGCGCGGCCTGGTCCGGCTGCTCAGGGACGACCCGCAGGTGCAGTCGTTCGCCGAGCGGGAGCTGGACGGGCTGCTGTGCGCCGCCGACGAGGACCTGCTCGCCGTACTGCGCACCTATCTGGCCACCGGCCGCAACAAGTCGCGCACCGCTCAGCTCCACCACGTCTCACGGCCCGCGCTGTACCGCCGGCTGGAGGCGATAGAGGGCCGGCTCGGGGTGGACCTCGACGACTTCGAGCAGGCCGCGTCGGTACACATCGCGCTCCTCGCGCACGACGCGCAACAGGGGTGAAACATGGGACTACCTGCGAAAACGGCGGTGAAACATGCGGCCACGACAGGGTGACACCGTGGAACGCCGAGCGTCCGCAGACGTGACACCGTGCAACTCAAAGACGACTTCCGGACTTCCTAGGCTCCTCGCACACCCAGCGACCGGAGGTCCCGATGAGCACAGTGATTCGTGCCGCTCTCTTCCAGACAGCCTGGACGGGCGACAAGGAGTCCATGATCCAGGTCCACGAGCAGGCGGTCCGCGACGCGGCCGCGCAGGGTGCTCAAGTCCTGTGCTTCCAGGAGCTGTTCTACGGACCGTACTTCTGCCAGGTCCAGGACAAGGCGTTCTACGAGTACGCCGAGGCGATCCCGGACGGCCCGATCGTCAAGCGCTTCCAGGCGCTCGCCAAGGAACACGGCATCGTCCTGGTCCTGCCGATGTACGAGGAGGAGCAGCCCGGCGTCCTCTACAACACGGCCGCCGTGATCGACGCGGACGGCTCCTACCTCGGCAAGTACCGCAAGCACCACATCCCCCAAGTCCCCGGATTCTGGGAGAAGTTCTACTTCCGGCCGGGCAACAGCGGCTGGCCGATCTTCGACACCAAGGTCGGCAGGATCGGTGTCTACATCTGCTACGACCGGCACTTCCCGGAGGGTTGGCGCGCCCTCGGCCTCGCCGGTGCCGAGATCGTCTTCAACCCGTCGGCGACCTCGCGCGGCCTGTCGGCCTACCTGTGGCAGCTGGAGCAGCCGGCCGCCGCTGCCGCCAACGAGTACTTCGTCGGCGCCATCAACCGGGTCGGTGTCGAGGAGCTCGGCGACAACGACTTCTACGGCACGACCTACTTCGTCGACCCGGAGGCCCAGTTCGTCGGCGAGGTGGCCAGCGACAAGGAGCCCGAACTGGTCGTCCGCGAACTGGACTTGGCGAAACTGCGAGAGGTCCGCGACCGCTGGCAGTTCTACCGCGACCGCCGCCCGGACGCGTACGGCCCGTTGACCGCACCGTAAGACACGCAGGATTCCCGCCGGCCCCCGGGGAGCGAAGCTCCTCAGGGGGCGCGGGGAACTGCTCAGCCAGCCCCCACCGACCCGCACCAGACCACAATCCAGCGGAGTCAAAACAATGAGCACCCGTACCGTCATCCGCGGCGGCCTAGTCATCACCGCGTCCGACGAACTCCACGCCGACGTCCTGATCGAAGACGGCCGCATCGCGGCCCTCGCCACCTCCGGCACCCCGACGGCCGACGCATGGACCGCCGAGCGGGTCATCGACGCCACCGGGAAGTACGTCATCCCGGGCGGGGTCGACGCCCACACGCACATGGAGATGCCGTTCGGCGGTACCAAGGCCGCCGACACCTTCGAGACCGGTACCCGGGCCGCCGCCTGGGGCGGTACGACGACCATCGTCGACTTCGCGATCCAGAGCGTCGGCGGCGCCCTGCGCGAGGGCCTCGACGCGTGGCACGCCAAGGCCGAGGGCAACTGCGCCATCGACTACGGCTTCCACATGATCGTCTCCGACGTCAACGAGGACACCCTGAAGGAGATGGACCTGCTGGTCGAGGAGGGCGTGACCTCCTTCAAGCAGTTCATGGCCTACCCGGGCGTCTTCTACAGCGACGACGGCCAGATCCTGCGGGCCATGCAACGCGCCGCCGACAACGGCGGGTTGATCATGATGCACGCCGAGAACGGCATCGCGATCGACGTGCTGGTCGAGCAGGCGCTCGCGCGCGGTGAGACCGACCCCCGCTACCACGGCGAGGTCCGCAAGGCCCTCCTCGAAGCCGAGGCCACCCACCGCGCGATCAAGCTCGCGCAGGTCGCCGGTGCCCCGCTCTACGTCGTGCACGTGTCCGCGATGGAGGCGGTCGCCGAGCTGGCCAAGGCGCGCGACGAGGGGCTCCCTGTCTTCGGCGAGACCTGTCCGCAGTACCTGTTCCTCTCCACCGACAACCTCGCCGAGCCCGACTTCGAGGGCGCGAAGTACGTGTGCAGCACGCCGCTGCGCCCCAAGGAGCACCAGGCCAAGCTGTGGCAGGGCCTGCGCACCAACGACCTCCAGGTGGTCTCCACCGACCACTGCCCCTTCTGTTTCGTGGGCCAGAAGGAGCTCGGCAGGGGCGACTTCTCGAAGATCCCCAACGGCATGCCGGGCGTCGAGAACCGCATGGACCTGCTCCACCAGGGCGTCGTCGACGGGTACATCAGCCGCCGCCGCTGGATCGAGATCGCCTGCGCCTCCCCGGCGCGGATGTTCGGCCTCTACCCGAAGAAGGGCACCATCGCCCCGGGCGCGGACGCCGACGTAGTCATCTACGACCCGCACGCCGAGCAGACCGTCTCCGCCGAGACGCACCACATGAACGTCGACTACTCGGCCTACGAGGGCAAGCGCCTCACCGGCCGCGTCGAGACCGTCCTCTCGCGCGGCGAACTCGTCATCACCGAGCGGGAGTACACCGGGCACGCGGGCCACGGCGTCTACACCCCGCGCTCCACCAGTCAGTACCTCAACTAGGAGTGGCGCACATGGACTTCGGACTCGTCCTGCAGACCGACCCGCCCGCCTCGCGGGTCATCAGCCTGATGAAGCGCGCCGAGCGCAACGGCTTCACCTACGGCTGGACCTTCGACTCCGCCGTGCTGTGGCAGGAGCCATTCGTGATCTACAGTCAGATCCTGGCCAACACCACGAAGTTGACGGTCGGCCCGATGGTCACCAACCCGGGCACCCGCACCTGGGAGGTCACCGCCTCCACCTTCGCCACCCTGAACGACATGTTCGGCAACCGCACGGTCTGCGGCATCGGCCGCGGCGACTCGGCGATGCGTGTCGCGGGCCGCACCCCGAACACCCTGGCCCGGATCAGCGAGGCCATGAAGGTCATCAGGGCGCTCGGTTCCGGCCAGGAGGCGGACCTCGGCGGCACGGTCATCAAGTTCCCCTGGGCCAAGGAGGACGCCCGACTCCCGGTCTGGATGGCCGCGTACGGTCCCAAGGCGCTGAAGATGACCGGCGAGGAGGCCGACGGCTTCATCCTCCAGCTCGCGGACCTCTACCTCACCGAATACATGGTGAAGGCGGTCAAGGACGCGGCCGTCGCCGCCGGACGCGACCCGTCCGAGGTCAAGATCTGCGTCGCCGCCCCGGCCTATGTCACCGAGGACGACTCGCCCGAGGCGCTCGCCCACGCGCGCGACCAGTGCCGCTGGTTCGGCGGCATGGTCGGCAACCACGTCGCCGACCTCGTCTCCAAGTACGGCGAACACTCCGCCGCCGTACCCGACGAACTCACGGACTACATCAAGGCCCGTGAGGGGTACGACTATTCGCACCACGGCCGTGCCGACAACCCCGACACCGCCTTTGTCCCCGACGAGATCGTCGACCGGTTCTGCATCATCGGATCGGCCGAGAAGCAGATCGAGAAGCTCAACGCCCTGCGCGAGCTGGGCGTCGACCAGTTCGCCGTCTACGACATGCACGACGCGCAGGAGGCCACGATCGACGCCTACGGCGCGACGGTCATCCCGGCCGTCAACGCCTGACGCGCTCACGCACCACCGCTCAACTCCCCCTCCCCCCACTCCAGTTCTCCTCCTCCCCACCGTCCTGGGGAGGAGGACCGGAGCCCCCGCACGGCCTTTCCGGACCCACCTCATTGATTGGCCTGCCCATGACCGACACCGCTCCCACGGCCATAGAGCCGACCGCTCAAGTCACCCTCGCCGACGGGCGGGTGGAGATCGCCCCAGGATCCCCGCAGCCCAGCGGGCCGTACGCCAACGACGATCTGCTGCCGGTTCCCGTCGAGAAGCGCACCTGGACCACGTACAACTTCTCCGCGCTGTGGGTCGGCATGGCCCACAACACGGCCTCCTGGACCCTGGCTTCGGGGCTCATCGCCGTGGGCATGGACTGGAAGCAGGCGGTGTTCACCATCGCCCTGGCCAACCTGATCGTGCTCGTGCCCATGCTGCTCACCGGGCACGCGGGACCGAAGTACGGCATCCCCTTCCCGGTCTTCGCGCGTGCCTCCTTCGGTGTGCGCGGCGCCAACCTCCCCGCCGTGGTACGGGCGTTGGTGGCCTGCGGCTGGTTCGGCATCCAGACCTGGATCGGCGGTGAGGCGATCTTCTTCCTCGCCGGCAAGCTGATCGGGGACAGCTGGGCCAACGCCTCGCAGATCGGCGGGTACGCCTGGACGATGTGGCTGTCGTTCGCGCTGTTCTGGGCGCTCCAAGTGGCCATCATCTACCGGGGCATGGAGACGATCCGCCGCTTCGAGAACTGGGCGGCGCCCTTCGTGCTCGTCGGCGCGTTCGTGATGCTGTGGTGGATGAGCAGCAAGGCCGGCGGCCTCGGCCCGCTCTTCGACCAGCCCTCCAAGCTGGGCTGGGGCGGCAGCTTCTGGAAGCTGTTCTGGCCCTCGCTGATGGGCATGATCGGCTTCTGGTCCACGCTGTCGCTCAACATCCCCGACTTCACCCGCTACGGCAAGAGCCAGAAGGCCCAGACGTGGGGCCAGGCACTCGGCCTGCCCACGACCATGACACTGTTCGCGTTCCTGTCGGTGCTGGTCACCTCCGGTTCGCAGGCCGTCTACGGCAAGGCGATCTGGGACCCGGTGCAGCTGGCCGCCAAGACGGACAACGTGGTCGGTCTGCTCTACGCGCTGGTGACCGTCCTGGTGGCGACCCTGTCCGTGAACATCGCGGCCAACCTGGTCTCGCCCGCCTTCGACTTCTCCAACATCGCGCCCCGGAAGATCAGTTTCCGCTCCGGCGCCCTCGTCACCTGTGTCCTCGGTGTGCTGATCTTCCCCTGGAAGCTGTACTCCGACCCGCAGGGCTACATCTTCACCTGGCTCGGCCTGGTCGGCGGTCTGCTCGGCACGGTCGCCGGCATCCTCATCGCCGACTACTGGATCCTGCGCCGCGGCAAGCTCGACCTCACCGACCTGTACAGGGCGGGCGGCCGTTACTGGTACGACGGCGGCTGGAACTGGCGGGCCGTCGTCGCCTTCCTGGTGGGTGGTGTACTTGCAGTCGGCGGCGCGGACTTCCACCCGCTGATCGACGGCCGTCCCATCCCGGCCCTGTCCTCGCTCGCCGACTACGGCTGGGCGGTGGGCCTCGGCACATCGATGGTCCTGTACGTGGTCCTGACGCTGCTGACCCGGAAGGAGCCGGCACCGACGGAACCGGCGCCCCTCGAGGCGTAGCACTCGTCGTGTCGGAGGGCGCCGGGGCTATCTGGCCTTGGCGCCCTCCAGCGCGGTCACCGCTTCCTTCGCGGCCTTGATCGCACCCTTGTTGATGACGTCCGTGCTCGGCGCCTTCTTGTTCTCGAAGTCGCTGCCGTTGTAGGTGATGGTCACCAGCGCGTTGCCCGCGCGGACGACGACCGTGCCCTCACGCGTCTGCTGCTTGTCCTCTGTGGTGAGGTTCACGATGGAGTAGGCCGCGTCACCGAGCCCCGGCACCACCCCGCCGCCGCTCTTCTCCGTAATCGTCTCGGTGTACGACTTTTTCGCCGCTTCATCCGATTCCGTGATCTCGTACGACACGTCGAGCCAGCGGTAGTCGTACCCCTTGAGCGCGTTCCACGAGCAGGTGCGGCGCACCTTCGTGTCCGTGGACGGGATCTCCTTGCCGGCCGTCTTCGCGCCCGGAACCAGTGACTTGAGCGTCGCCGCCGTCACACTCCCGCACGGGGCGGGGGACGTGGAGTACGCCTTGGCCGCGGGCGCCGTCGACGGGGCCGAGGACCCGGACGGGGTGCCGGAGTCGGGCGTCGACTTGTGATCGGCGGTCGTCGTCGCGGCGAACGGACCGGACGTCAGGGCCCAGCCCATCGCGGCGAGCACGACGACCGGCGACAGACGCGCGGTGAGAGCGAGCGGCAGAGGAAGAGAACGCAAGTCGCACTTCTCGTGGGGGAAGGGTGCGGAGCGGGTCCGCACTGCGGACGGGGACGCCAGTGTCACATGACTCCCTGTGAGGCGGAAGTACGAACTCGCTCCGTGCCCGTGCGGTGACAGTGCCAGACTGCGGGCGCGTTGTGTGTCCTCTTATGTCCATCCGTCAGGCGCGAGCGGCGGGCACGCGCATCGTCGTCTCGATCCGTTCGACGGCCGCGAACGCACCGTATGCCACGAGCCGCACGAGACTCGCGTCACTGTCCGACGGCTCCCGCCAGGCGGCCACGTCCTCCTCCGTGATCCGGTACGGCGCGAGCGCGGCCAGCACCGCCAGGCGCGCCGCCGGCCGCTCCCGCCGGTTCGGGAAGCCGCGCAGCACGACCGGCGGATGCCCCCCGTCCCAGGCCCACAGCGTCTCTCGTACGAGGGTCAGGTCGTCCGCGTCGAGCAGGTCCGCGCCTGCGAGCGCCGCCGTGCGCAGGGCGTCGTAGGCCGGACCCACCGGGGTTCCGGCCGCCCAGTCCGGGCCGGGGCCCGGCGTGTCGAGCAGGGGGAGCGCCGCTCCCGGTACGGCACTGCGGCGTACGGTGCGGGCCACGCTGCGGCCGGCGAGGCTGCGTACGGCCCGGAAGCGCTGGGCGTTGCCCGGCAGGAGCTGTTCGGTCAGCAGGGCCGACACGATGCGGTTGATGAAGTGGAAGGCGAGGGCGGTGCCGAGGTAGGCGGGTGCCTGCTCGGGCGGGAACGGGTACGGGGCCAGGGCCGCGCCCGGGACCCGGGTGCGGCGGCCCCAGTCGAGCACGCGCGCGTGCTCCGCGTTCTCCGGTGTGCCGCCGCGCGCCAGGTGCTCGGCGAGGGCGTGGTCGCCGGTGGCGTGCAGCAGGACGGTGTGCGCGTCCGCGCAGAACGGGCACTTGTTGGCGAGCGAGACACCGAGGGCGGCCAGCTCCTTACCGGTGCGGCTGCCGGTGCCCGCGATGAGCGACTCGCGCATCAACGCCCAGGCGGGGGAGAGGAGTTCGGGCACGGAGGACAGGACCACGAAGGTCGGGGGCCGTTCGATCCCGAAGTCGACGGCGATCTGCTCGAAGACCTCTGCGGTGCGGCCAGTGGCGGACTTCGGCGACGGGGGCCGGGTGTGACGGAAAGGTGTGGACATGGCAGCAGCGTGTGCCGCCCGGATGCCTCCGGTCGTCGTACGGCCGAAGGGAGTTGACGCTGCGTCGGCCGGGTGGTGCGGGCCCGGAAAGTACTGCGTGGGGAGTAGTCCAGGAGTTGTCCACAGGGCTGACGCCCGCGTCGGCGTGGCGGTCTACTGTGCGGTCATGAGCGGGTACCCGGTCGATGCGACCCCACGCAGGCGCCTCGCCGACGCCTCCCTCGCGGTCGTGATCGGCGCCCTCGTCATGACCGTCGCCGCCTTCGACGTGGACACGACCGCCGTCGACTACGTGCTGATCGCCCTCGCCTCGGCGGCCCTGGCGTTCTACCAGACGGCTCCGCGCGCGGTCCTCGCCGTGGCCACGGTGGCGGAGGCGGCCTACGTCCTGCACGCCCACCCGGGGCCGGTCGCCGGTCTGCCCGTGCTCGCCGCCATGCACATGGCGGCCCGGGTGGGGCACCGCGGCTGGTCGGCCGGGGCGGGCGGGCTGTTCCTGGGCGCGTACCTCGCGACGGGACCCACGACCCAGCAGGTGGTCGAGCGGACCGCGCTCATCGCCGGCTGGTTCCTCTGTGCGGTGGTCACCGGCCTCGCCGACCGCAACTGGCGGGCTTATCTGCGCCAGACGGAACAGCGCGCCCTGGAAGCCGAACGCACCCGCGAAGAAGTCGCGTTGCGCCGCGCGGGCGAGGAACGCCTGCGCATAGCACGGGAGTTGCACGACTCCCTCACCCACAGCATCTCGATCGTCAAGCTCCAGGCGGGCGTCGCCGTCCACCTCGCCCGCAAGCGCGGCGAGGAGGTGCCGCCCGCGCTGCTCGCCATCCAGGAGGCGGGCGGCGAGGCGATGCGGGAACTGCGGGCCACCCTGGAGATCCTGCGCACCACCGAGGAGCCCACCGGCACCCCCGAGCTGCTCGTCGAGCGGGCCTGCGCGGCCGGTCTGGCCGTCGAACTCGCGGTGACGGGCGAGCAGCGCCCCCTCGCGGCGACGGTCGACCGCGCGGTGTACCGCATCGTCCAGGAAGCCCTGACCAACGCGGCCCGGCACGCGGGCCCGGCCAAGGTCAGCGTCCAACTCGACTACGGCGACGAGGACTTGACGATACGGGTGGAGGACGACGGGACGGCCGACCCCGCCTGTCCGCCGGAACCGGGCATCGGACTCACCGGCATGCGCGAACGCGTCACGGCGTTGGGCGGCACCCTGCACACCGCACCGCGCGCGGAGGGCGGCTTCGCGGTACGGGCCGAACTGCCACTGGGGAAGGCGGGATGATCCGGGTCGTGGTCGTGGACGACCAGGCGCTGATGCGCGCGGGCTTCCGCGCCCTGCTCGACGCCGAGGACGGCATCGAGGTGGTGGGCGAGGCGGCCGACGGCGAACAGGGCGTCGCCCTCGTCCGAGCACAGCTGCCCGACGTCGCGCTGATAGACGTACAGATGCCGGTGATGACGGGCATCGAGGCGACCCGCCGCATCGCCGCCGACCCCGCGCTCGCCGCGGTCCGGGTCGTCATCCTCACCAACTACGGCCTGGACGAGTACGTCTTCGAGGCGCTCCGGGCGGGCGCCAGCGGCTTCCTCCTGAAGGACACCGATCCGGCGGACCTGCTCCAGGCGATCGGAATCGTCGCCGGCGGCGAGGCACTGCTCTCCCCGTCGATCACCCGCACGCTCATCGGCGAGTTCGTGTCCCGGCCTCCCGACCGCTCCACCGCCACTGGCCTGGAACACCTCACCCGCCGCGAACGCGAGGTCACCGCCCTGGCCGCACGCGGCCTCACCAACGAGGAGATCGCCGCCCACATGGTCATCAGTCCCTTCACGGCGAAGACCCACATCAGCCGGGCCATGACCAAGCTCGGCGCCCGGGACCGGGCCCAACTCGTCGTGTTCGCCTACGAGTCGGGGCTGGTGACAGCCCGCACGCCGGAATCCCGTTGCGAGCCGGGCACACCGGATCACACCCTGGAGCGGTGACCGAGACGACACGAGCGCAGGACCCCGCCGTCCGTGTTCGCGAGGAGATCCTCGCCTACTACGCCGAGGGCAACGAGGACGGCCGCCTCAGACAGGGCTCCGACCGGCTGGAGTTCTGGCGGACCCAGGACGTACTGCGGCGCCTGCTGCCCCCGGCCCCCGCGAAGGTGCTGGACGTCGGCGGCGGCAGCGGCATCCACGCCGAGTGGCTCGCGCGGGACGGGTACGCGGTCGAACTCGTCGACCCCGTACCGCTGCACGTGGAGCAGGCGGGCAGGCTTCCGGGGGTCACCGCCCGCGCCGGGGACGCCAGGGCACTGCCCGCCGAAGACACGTCGTACGACGTGGTGTTGCTGCTGGGGCCGCTCTACCACCTGCCCGAACGGGCCGACCGCGTAAGCGCGTTGAGCGAGGCGCGTCGGGTGGTGCGGCCGGGTGGGCTGGTGGTCGCGGCGACCATCAACCGGTTCGCGGGACTGCACGACATGCTCAGGCAGGAGATGTACTTCATCGACGTGCACCGCGAGCGGATCGACCGCGAGATGGAGGAGGGACGCCACGACTCCGAGGACGGCGGCCACTTCACGACCGCCTACTTCGCCCGACCCCACGAGGCCCCCGAGGAGTTCGCGGAGGCCGCACTCACCGTCGACGGTCAGTACGGCGTCGAAGGCGTCGCCTGGCTGATGGGCGGCATCGAGGACTGGCTGGACGACCCGGACCGCCGCGAGGCCGTCCTGAAGGCCAGCCGTCACATCGAGTGCGAGCCCACCCTGCTGGGTACCAGCGGCCACCTCCTCACCGCGGGCAGACGGCCCCGCTGACCGCACGCCTCGCCGCGTACGGTCAGCGGGCCGTCCTCGTGAGTTCGAGGAGCAGCGCCTGCTCGGGGTTGAGGTTCGGCAGGGGCAGACCGGCGACGGTGAGTACGGAACCGGGCAGGGGCAGCCCGTCGGCGAGGGCCGCGGACAGCCAGGCCGGTTCCGCTGTCTCGTGGAAGGACGGCAGGCCCAACTCGGTACGCACCCGGACCCGGTACGTCGCCTCGGGGTCCAGGCCGGGCAGTTGCACTCGGCCGTACTGGCCCTCGGGCGAGGTGGCGAGCCGCGCCCAGCAGTACAGCGCGGCCGAGCCGTCGTGAGCCACGACTCCGTGCAGCAGTGTCGACTCGTCGGTGAGGTCGGCGCGGACCGTGCGGCCGCCGTGGAGCAGCGGGCGCAGTTCGCGGTGGAGAGCGGTCCAGGCGGTGAGGCGGGCGAGTTCCTCCGGGGAGCAGCGGGTGAGGTCCTGCTCGATGCCAGCGTGGCCGAACAGGGCCGTGGTCAGGCGGAGTCGGTCGGAGCTGACGCGGTCGGTGGTGTGGCTGGTGCCCGGGCCCACGTGGGTGCCGACCAGTTCGGGGGGGAGCAGTTGCGCGGTCCAGCGCTGGATGGTCTGGCGTTCCACCGGGTCGTTGCAGTCCGAGGCCCAGACCCGGTCGGTCCGCTCCAGGATTCCCAGGTCGACCCGTCCGCCACCGGCGGCGCAGCTCTCGATCTCCAGGCCGGGATGGCGCTCCCGGAGCGCGTCGATCAGCCGGTAGAGGGCCATGACCTGGGCGTGCGCCACGGGACGGTCGGCGGTGGAGTGCACGGTCTCGTGGAGTTCCCGGTTGTGGTCCCACTTGAGATACGCGATGGCGTACTTCTCCACCAGCGCGTCCAGCGCGTCCAACAGGTACTGCCAGGCATCGGGGTCGGCCAGGTCCAGCACATGCTGGTGGCGGGCCGCCGGGCCGATCCCGCGGGCGGGGCCGAGCACCCAGTCGGGGTGCTCGCGGGCCAGGTCGGAATCCAGGTTGATCATCTCCGGCTCCACCCACAGCCCGAACTCCATGCCGAGCGAGCGCACATGGTCCACCAGCGGGGTCAGCCCCTCGGGCCACACCACCGGGTCGACGGTCCAGTCGCCCAGCCCGGCGTCGTCCGAACGACGGCCCCGGAACCAGCCGTCGTCCAGCACGAACCGCTCGACACCGACCTCGGCGGCCCGGTCGGCCAGCCGCAGCAGCCGGTCCAGATCGTGGTCGAAGTACACCGCCTCCCAGCTGTTGAGGATCACCGGGCGGGGGCCGCGCGGATGCGTGGGGCGGCCCCGGAGCAGGGTGTGGAAGCGGTCGGCGAGCCCGTCCAGCCCCTGGTCGGACCAGGCGAAGTGACAGACCGGAGCGGTGTACGACTCGCCGGGCGCGAGCCGGATCTCCCCGGCCCGCAGGAGTTCGCCGCCGCCGAGCACCCCCGCATGGGCGCCCGCACCCTCCGGCAACTGCTCGGCCAGATACCGCTGGTCACCGCTCCAGGCCACGTGCACGGCCCAGATCTCCCCGTCGCGGAAGCCGAATCCGGGCACGCCCACCGCCATGACGTACGGCGAGTCCACTCCCGGCTTGCCCCGCCGCACCTCACGGGCATGGGTGCCGAAGCCCAGCGGCCGCCGCTGCGGTGAGCGCTCCCGGCTCCACTTGCCGGTGAAGTCGAGAACCTCGGACGCCCGGCGCGGCAGCGGCAGCAGCGTCGTGACGCTCGACAGGTCGTACGACGCCGGGTCTGCGTCCGGCCGGCGGGTGAGCGTGGTCCGTACGCCCAGTACCCCGGAGGGCTCCAGACGGTAGGAGAGGGTGACGTCGACTCCGGTGCCTGGGTCGGTGAGGTGAAGGGTCAACTCCGCGCCTGCAGGCCGTGGTTGGTACGAGCTGTCGGTCAGCGTCAGCCGGGGCGCGGCGAACGCGCCGGCGAGATGGCCCTCTTGGGCCGGGGTGCCCGACCAGGCGTCGGCCTCGGTGGGCCAGACGGTGAACCGGCGCGGGACGTCGACGGAGTTGTTGAGCACGGCGGGCTCGCCGGTCAGGGCGAGCGCGGCCAGGGCGTCCTGCGGGAGGTCGCCCAGGTCGGCCCCCCAGTGCAGCACCCTGGGCACCGGCTCGGTGAGCTCCACGACGAGGGCGGTGCCCGCCGCGCGCAGGATGTGGATCCGCGCCGTGGTGTCCGACATGCAGAGTCCTTTCCGATCGCCCGGTTCCACCGGACGGGCCCGGCCCAGTGGGCCCGTCCGGTGGCCGGACAGGGGGTGCGGAGGAGTGGTGGGGTCACTTCTTGGCGAGCAGCTGCTTGCTCTGCTTCTGCATGTCGGTGAAGACGGAGTCGCTCTTCTGACCCGCGAAGTAGGCCTGGAACAGCGGCTGGAGGGCGTCCTGGAGGGCCGCTCCGTTGCCGTAGACCGGGGACGGATAGAGGACCTTGTCCTTGATCATGTCCGTGAAGACGGACAGGTCCACGCCCGTCTTGGCCAGTGCCTTGGCCGAGGCTTCCATGGAGGCCGGGATCGACGGGAAGAAGATGCCGGTCAGGGAGGCCTTGGACTGGCAGGCCTCGCTGCCCATGTACGAGACCCACTTCCAGGCCAGGTCGGGGTTCTTGGTGCCGGCCCAGATGTTGTTGCCGTTGGAGTTGCTCAGCACGGACCTGGTCTTGCCGTCGGGGCCGTAGGGGGTGGGGGCGATGCCGACCTTGAGACCGGGGATCTTCACGAAGGTCGAGGCCTCCCACGAGCCGCCGGTCTCCATCGCGACCTTGCCGGAGGAGAGCAGGTCGACGTCGCTGACGCTGTCGGTGAACTGCCCGATCTTCGGCGCGTACCCCTTGTCGGTCAGGGAGCGGATCCAGTCCATGGTCTTCACGAACCGCGGGTCGGAGTAGTTGAACACCGTCGGCCAGCTGGCCCTGTCGCCCAGCCGCCAGCCGGTGGTGCTGACCAGCGGGCTCCAGGTGGTCTGGCCGATGAAGTCCTTGGCCGCGATCTCTCCGTAGCCGTAGGTCTTGACGTGGGACTTGTCGAAGCCCTTCTCGTCGCCTCGGTGCCCCTTGGTGTCGATCGTCAGGTGGGCGATCATCTTGCCCAGCGTGCCGCCGTTGTCCGGGTTCCAGTTCAGCGAGTCGACGTCCTTCTCGGTGTACCCGGCCTTCTTGAGCGCGTCCTGGTTGAAGTAGAGGCCGGACGCGGCCCAGTCGAGCGGCAGGGCGTACTGCTTGCCGTCGGTGAACTTCCAGGCGTCCACACCCACCGAGAACCGGGACAGGTCGAAGTTGTCCTTCTTGATGTAGTCGTCCATCGCCAGCAGTTGGTGCTGGGAGGCGTACGCCTGGAAGAACTGGACGCTGTTCTGGAAGGCGTCGGGCGCGCTGCCGGCCACGAATCCGGCGGTCAGCTTGGTGAAGTAGTCGTTCACGTTGTACTGCGTGATCTTCACCTTGGTGCCGGGGTTGGCCTTCTCGAAGTCCGTGGCGCACACCTTGTACGCGGCGGCCTGCTTGTCGTCCCAGGTCCACCAGTTGACGGTCTTGGAACCGCCGGCGGAGGTGGAGCCGTTGGAGCACGCGGAGAGCAGCGCGGCCAGCGTGAGCGTGGCGCCCAGCGCGACCGTCTTTCGAACACCCTTGATTCTTCTCATTGTTCCTTCTTTCGGGATGACGCGGTGGGTGCGGGGGACGGCTGCACCGCCGGATGGGACGACGTCTTGAGGAGGGCGCCGAACGCGCCCAGTGCGACGGCCAGGTCCTCGGGCCCGCCGGCGTCGTGGCCGTTGAACTCCCACAGCCGCAGCTCCTTCTGGCCGGCGTAGGCGTGGTAGGCGGCGATCGCGGTGACCGGCGGGCACACCTCGTCGCGCAGCCCGGCGGAGAACCAGGCCGGGGCGTTCGCACGGCGGGCGAAGGCGAGTCCGTCGAAGTAGCCGAGGGTGTCGAAGGTCTGCTCCACCCGGTCCCGGCGGGCCGCCAGATAGCCGATGAGCTCGGCGTAGGGCTCGGCGGAGGTGAGCCGGGTGGCGTGCCGGATGTCGCAGAGGAACGGCGACTGGAAGTGCGCCGCGGCCAGGTCGGGCACCAGTCCGGCGACCGCGAGGGCGATACCGCCGCCCTGGCTGGGGCCGACCACGGCGACCCGGTCGGGGTCGACGAGATCGGTGCGGGCGCGCAGCGCGTCCACGGCACGGACGGCGTCGGTGAACACCCGCCGGTAGACGTAGGTGTCCCTGTCCTCGATGCCCCGGGTGAGGAAACCGGGATGCGCCGGGCCGCTGCCGACCGGGTCGGGGGTCGCGCCCCCGCCCGCCCAGGCGCCGCCCTGACCGCGCGCGTCCACCAGCAGATGCGCGTACCCGGCGGACGCCCACAGCAGGTCGTCGATCGGGGCGCCGCGTCCGCTGCCGTAGCCGTGGAACTGGACGACGGCGGGCAGCGGGCCGCCGCGCTGCCGGGGTGTCCGGAGCCAGGCGCGGACGGGGTGGCCGCCGAAGCCGGGCAGCACGGCGTCGAAGACGTCGACCGTCTCCAACCCGGCGGCGACCTCCGTGAGTTGCAGCTCGGCTTTCTGCCCGGCGCGGGGCTCGGCGAGGGTGCCCTTCCAGAAGGTGTCGAAGTCGGCGGGTTCCCGGTAGGCGCTGCGGTAGGCGAACAGCTCGGGGACGTCCTGCTCCGTCAGCACGGCACCGGCTCCCCTCGGGGCCGCAGCAGAGCGTCCAACTCGACCTGGTGACCGGCCGGAAGCAGCAGCTCGGCCGTGCGGTCGCGGTACCGGACCCGCACGGTCTCGCCGGAGTCACCGGTGAGCCGACGCACGGTCGCACCGCTCAACTCGGCGTCGTTCCAGGTGAAGTCGACGGCCAGACCGCCGCGGCAGCGCAGGTCCCTGGCCTCACCCTCGGCCCACTGCGAGGGCAGTGCGGGCAGCAGATGGAGGACGCCGGTGTGGCTCTGCACCACCATCTCGGCGACGCCGGCCATCAGCCCGTAGTTGCCGTCGATCTGGAACGGCGGGTGCGTGGAGAACAGGTTGGGCAGCAGCCCGCCCCAACGCGAGCCGTCCACAGGGGCGTCCACCCCGGCATCGCCGTCAAGTGGCTGGACGGCTTCGAGGAACAGCGAGCGCGCGGTCGCCGCATCGCGCAGCCAGGCCCGCAGCACGATCTTCCAGGACCACGACCAGCCCATCGCCCCGGGCCCGCGCCGGTCCATCGACCTCCTTGCCGCGTCGGCCAGTTCGGGCGTCGAGTCGGGATCGATCAGACCCAGCGGGTGTACGGCGATCAGGTGCGAGAGGTGACGGTGGTGCGGGTCGGCCTCCGTCAGGTCCTCGGCCCATTCCTGGAGCCGTCCCTCCGGCGAGATCGTCAGGGGGCGCAGCCGGGGCAGCGCCGCGCGTATCTCGCCGGTCAGCGGGGTGTCCAGCCCCAGCAACCCGGCTGCTGCCAGGGTCCGTTGGAACGTGGTCCGGATCACCGCCAGGTCCATGGTGGCGGTGCGGGTCAGGGACCTGGGGGCGCCGTCGGCCAGGAACAGGTTCTCCGGGGAGGTCGACGGCAGGGTGTCCAGGTACCCCGTGCCGTCGTCGAGGAGCCAGTCGAGCAGGAACTCGGCGCAGCCGCTGAGCAACGGCCAGGCCCGCTCCCGCAGGAAGACGGCGTCGCGGGTGAACTCGTAGTGGTCCCAAAGGTGTTGGGA
This sequence comes from Streptomyces sp. NPDC050549, assembly GCF_040655035.1. NCBI lineage: Bacteria > Bacillati > Actinomycetota > Actinomycetes > Kitasatosporales > Streptomycetaceae > Streptomyces > Streptomyces sp. NPDC050549. The sequence goes on along the minus strand of NZ_JBFAJD010000029.1, from coordinate 41,703 downwards.
CAGCCAGGCGCCGCCCATCATCCACAGCGCCCACGAGGTGTTGCCGTGCCCCATGCCGACCGGCAGCGCCCACCCCCACGGATCGGTGTTGTGATGCGCCACCCAGCCGCGCGCGCCGTACAACTCCCTTGCCACCCGCGTGCCTTGGGCGGCCACGCGGTCGAGCAGGTCGAACAGGGGCGCGTGACAGGCGCTGAGCCCGACCGTCTCCGCGCCCCAGTAGTTCATCTGGGTGTTGATGTTGATCGTGTAGTTGGACGACCAGGCGGGGCGCAGCTCGGCGTTCCAGATGCCCTGGAGGTTGGCCGGGGGGCCGGTGTGCGGGCGGGAGGCGGTGGCCAGGAGGTGGCGCCCGAACTGGAACAGCACGGTGGCGGTGAGCAGTTCGTCGTCGCCGCCCAGGATGTCGCGGGCGACGTCGTAGGTGCCGGAGCGGCACGGCCCGACGCGCAGGGACGTGCCGCCCAACAGGGCCCGTACGTCGGCCTGGTGGTCCTTGAGGAGACGGTCGGCGCCCCGCGTGAGGGCCCGTGCCGCGAGCTCGCCGGCCTCGGCCAGATGGGTGGCGTGGTCCAGGGCCTCAGCCCCGCTCCAGTCGCGGTCCGCCGCGGTGGAACTGGCCAGGGTGAGCACGATGTGGGAGGCGCCGGTGACGAGCAGGCCTCCCTCGCCGTCCACGGTCGTCGTGCCGTCGGTGTGCACGGCGAGCGCGAGGGCGCCGAAGGGGTCGTAGCCGTCGACGGGACCGTCCGCGTAGCGCAGCGGTTCCGCGACCTCGGGTTCGTGGGCGGGGGCACCGTCCACGGGTATCCCGATGCCCAGCGTGATGCCGTCGGGCGCGGCCGAGCGGAGTATCTCCCGCAGCGGTGTGGACAGTTCGACGGACAGGTCCGCGGTGCCGCCGTCCGCCTCCAGCGTGACGCACAGGGCGCCGGTCACGGCATCGGCCCAGACCCGGCGCCGTACCGTCGTCCCGTCGAGGTCGAAGCCGTCCTCGGCCACCGCGGTGTCGAGGTCGAGCGTCCTGCCGCGGTACTCGGCGCGCTCGCCGCCCGGCACGGTCAAGTACAGGTCGGCGTACGGCAGATACTCCTGGGTGTAGGGCCCCTCGAAGGTCATGAGCAGTGACTCGGCGCGGTCCTGGTCGCCGGCGCGCAGCGCGGCGCGGACCTCTTCGAGCCGCTCCGGACCGGCTCCTTGCACGCGGAGCGCGGCGAGGGCCGTCGCCGGTCCGGCGGGGGTGCCGGACCAGACGGTGGAGTCGTTGATCTGGATACGGGCCCGGCCGGTGCCGCCGAAGACCATCGCACCGATCCTGCCGTTGCCGACCGGGGCGGCCTCCGTCCAAGTGGCGGCGGGCGCGGGCCAGCTCAGCACCAGGTCGCTGGAGTGCATGGCTGTGTCGTCCAATCGCGGGGTACGGCCGGTCACTTGAGGCCGGAGAAGCCGATGGAGTTGACGATCCGCTTGCCGAAGGCGACGAACAGCAGCAGCATCGGCAGCGCCGCGACCAGGGCGGCGGCCATCAACCCGGCCCAGTCGGGGGCTGCTTGGGGCGAGGACTGCTTGAAGACGCCGAGCGCGAGGGTCAGCGGCTGCACGTCCTGGCTGTTGGTGATCAGCAGCGGCCAGAAGTAGTCGTTCCAGGCGTTGACGAACATCAGCAGCGAGACGGTGGCGATCGGTGCGGTCGACATCGGCAGGATGATCCGGAAGAAGATCCGCAGGGGGCCCGCGCCGTCGATGATGGCGGCCTCCTCGACCTCGGTGCTCAGGCCGAGCATGAACTGCCGCAGGAAGAACAGAGTGAACGCCTGGAAGAGCGCCCCGGGCAGGATCAGTCCGGCGAACGTGTTGGTCAGTCCGAGGTCTTTGACGAAGACGAAGTTGGGCAGCAGCGTGAAGACGCTGGGCACCATCAGCGCGGTGATGAGGATGTTGAACACCAGGTTGCGGCCCCGCCAGTGCAGCCGGGAGAACGCGTAGGCGCCGGCCGAGGCGAACAGCACGATCAGCACGGTCTGCACGGACGCGTAGATCAGTGAATTGCGCAGGTAGAGCGCGATGTCGATGGCCGCGCCCGAGCCGCCCTGGGCCTGTGCCTCGGCGGTGGAGGCGATGCCGAGGACGCGTTCGAAGGCGCCCCAGGTGAAGCCCACCGGCAGCGGCGAGGACGGGTGCGTCGACAGCTTGTAGTTGTTGGACAGCGCGGTGCGCAGGATCCAGTAGAACGGGAAGAGCGTGACCAGGACGACGATGCCCAGATAGATCCAGGCGACGATCCTGCCGGGGGAGAGGCTTCTGCGGTTCTTCCGGGGCCGGGGCTGCGCGGTGGCCGCCCGGCCGGGGGCGAGGGTGACTGCCATGACGGGCTCCTTCAGCTCAGGTCGGATTCGTTGGCGCGGGCGAGCCGCAGCTGGGTGAAGGTGACCGTGATGAGCAGGGCGAACAGGGCCAGCGAGAGGGTGGCGGCATAGCCGAAGTCGAACTGCCTGAACGCCTTGCTGTAGATGTACATCTGCAGCACGTTCGAGGCGTTCGCCGGGCCGCCCTGGGTGGTGACCTGCACGATGTCGAACACCTGGAAGGAGTTGATCACCGTCAGGACGACCACCATGACCAGGATCGGCCGCAGCAGCGGCACGGTGAGCCGGCGGAACATCTGGATCTCGCTCGCGCCGTCGACCCGGCCCGCCTCGTAGATGGTGGCCGGGATGGTCTGCAGTCCGGCGAAGATCAGCAGCGAGTAGTAGCCCATCCACTTCCAGATGCTGATCGCGGCGAGAGACGGTATGGCCCAGCCGCTGCTGCCGAAGAAGAGGATGGAGTGGCCCGTCAGATGCTGCAGGACGAGGCTGACGACACCGAGGGACGGATCGAGCATCCACTGCCAGACCAGGGCGGCGATGACGTTGGAGATCAGGAACGGCAGCAGGATGACGCCGCGCAGCGCCGACGACTTGGTCACCCGGTGCAGCACCACGGCCGTCACCAGGGAGGCCAGAGTGCCGAAGACGACGGCCAGGATCACGAAGTAGACGGTGACGAGCAGCGAGTGCCAGAAGACGTCGTCACCGGACATCTGGTGGAAGTTGGCCAGTCCCACCCAGCTCGGCGGGGTGAGGACATGGAAGTCGGTGAAGCTGAGGTAGATGCCGCGCAGGGTCGGATAGGCGTAGAAGACGGCGAATCCGAGGACGGACGGGATGATCAGCAGGAGTGCGACCGGCAGGTCGCGGCGGCGGGCCGCCGCGGACCTGGTCGGCACGTATCGGCTCGCCCTGCGGGCCGAACGGGTCTTGCGGACGCGGGGGGTCGGGCCGGGGGCGGTGGCCGTGGTGGTCACCGCGGCGGACGGCGGTGGGGTCGGCGTCTTGGGCTCGCCCTGTGATGTGACCACCACGGAACTCTCCTCGGATGTCGGTCGGGTGGAACGTGGGTCGTTGTCGGACGGACGACGGTCAGAGGGTGATGCGGTCCACGTCGGAGGCGTAGTCCGAGGCGTTGCCGAAGGTGATCGTGTTGTCGCCGGCCTTCAGCTGGACGGGCACCGTGATCGAGCTCGGCCGGCCCCAGTTGTTGTCGTTGCTGCCCGGCAGGAACTGCTGGAAGGAGGTGTCACCCGTGCCGATGATCATCGTGCGGCCGGTGGAGCCGTCGGTGTAGTCGAGCTTCATCAGGTAGGTGCCGTCGCGGGGCGCGGTGACGTGGTTGACCGCCAGGGTTCCGGTGCCGCCCAGGTTGCCGACCTTCTTGCCGCCCGAGCACGCGGAGCAGTCGCCCACGGAGGCGTTGCCGCTGAGCGTGTTCCCGGAGGACTCGGCCTCGTAGGAGACCGGTCCGCCGGCCGCCGGGGTGGTGACGTCAACTGCCTTGCTGGGGGCGGACTTCCGTCCCTTGGCGTCGTGGGCGACCACGGTGAGGGAGTAGGCGGTACCGGCCTGCAGACCGCTCACGGTGGCGGAGGCGCCGGTGACGGTGGCCTTCTTGGTGCCGCCCGCGTACACGTCGTAACCGGTGGTCTTCGTACCGGAGTTCACCGCGCTCCAGGCGAGCGAGACGCTGTCGGCCGTCGACGCGGTGCCGTGCACGTTCAGCGGCACACCCGGGTGGGTTCCGGTGCTCGGAGGTGTGATGCGCAGCAGGCGCGAGCCGTGCGGGGCCAGGTTGTCGGTGAACCTGCCGCTGACCGAGCCGAGGTTCTTGTGGCTCCACAGGTCGCGGACCTTGGCCTTGCCGCTGATGCCGAGGTCGCTGAAGTCGGCGGTCACGTCCGAGTAGCCCTTGCCCAGGTTGAACAGGGCCACGGTGTAACTACCGTCCGTGTTGCGGGAGTACCAGACCTGCTGCGGGGTCTTCTGGCTGACCGGCCTGGCCGGGTTGCCCGCCTGGTCGACCGCGATGACCTCGTCGTTGGTGAGCAGCTTCAGGCCGTACTTGTCGAGCTTGGTGAGGTCGTCACCGATGTACAGCGGCGCGGCCTCGATGGCCCACAGCGTCATATAGCTCTGCCGCTCGGTCTGGTTGACGCCGTCCATGACGTCCGAGCCCACGTCGAGCGAGTCGAGGTTGTTCCAGTGGCCGGGCCCGGCGTCGTCGATCCACGGCACGACGTCGTTCCAGCGCGCCTTCACGGAGTTGTTCCACGTCACCAGGGTGTCGCAGTAGCACTCGACGTCCGTGTCGATGCGCCAGCCGTTGGAGTTGGCCTTCCAGACGTCGGCCCGGTTGTGGCTGAGCGACCAGGACAGGGTGAACTCGATGGGCCGCCCGGTGTTCTTCAGGGCGGTGTGCCACGCCTGGATGTCGGGGACGTTGTTGTGCGCGTCGTCACCCTGGTTGGACCCGGGGCCCACGCCGTCGATCTTGAGGAAGTCGACGCCGAAGGAGGCCAGTTGGTCGGCCTCGGACTGGATGTACTTGGTGGTGCAGGGGCTGGAGAAGTTCAGCTGGTAGGAGACGTCGTCCCAGCCGCTGGTCTTGCGCAGGTCCGGGTAGACGATGTCCTTGGTGGTGCAGCCCGGGGCGTTGTAGATGGGTGTCTTGCCGTCGTTGTACGCCTGCTGGTAGAGGCCGACGGCCAGATAGAGGCCGAACTTCAGGCCCTTGCGGTGGAGTTGGTCCGCGAGGTACTTCATCCCGTGCGGGAACTTCGTCAGGTTCGGGGTCGGCCGGCCATAGGCGTCGCCCTTGGGGTCGTTCCAACCGGCGTCCACGTTCACGTAGTCGTAGCCGTGCGACTTCAACTTCGAGGACAGCACGTCCGCCTGCTGCAGGACGTGCGCCTCGGTGAGCCAGTCCCCGCCGTAGCCGGGGAAGTTGGTGGATTCGACGCTCCATGTGCTGTAGCCCATGTAGGGCTTGGCGGCCACGACGGGCGTGGCCGTGGCACCGGATGCCTGGGCCCCCGAGGCGTCCGCGGTGGTCGCGGCCCGTGCGGAGGCGGGTACGACGAGCGCCACCGTCAGCGCGGTGAGGCAGGTGAGAGTTCTCAGACGTGTGGGTCGAACTGGACGAGGCATGTGTGTACTCCGTCAGAGCGCGGCTGCAGGCGGGGTTCCCGCCTGAGGTGTCGAGGTGCGGGGAGCCTCTCGGCGGTGGTCGTCCCGGGACATCACCGAGGGGGTTCGCTGGGACCAACGGGCGAGTGGGTGGGGGCCACACACTCCTCACCGGCGCAGACCGTCCCGTCCGCCCCGACGAGGAGTGCGGCGAATCTAGGCTTAGTTTCCTTCCAACGTCAACATAGTCGGCGCGTAGAAAACTCCGACCTTTGGGCGGTCTGGTAGGGGGTTTCGGCCACCTGCTGCGGAATGACCTGCAGTTTCAGGCCCATAGGGCCGATGAATATCCCTTGTCTTACTTTCCAAAGGAAAGGTAACGTCGTCCCATGAGCCTCGCCGACCAGCCACCCGCGGCCGCACTCGTCCTGCAGACCCTGCTCCAGCACGGTCCGCTGAGCCGCGCCGAGATCGGCCGGCGGACCGGACTGACCGCGGGAGCCGTCACCAAGGTGGCCACCTCGCTGATGGCCGACGGCTGGATCACCGAGGGCGGCCGGCCCGCCACCGAGCGGACGAACGGCCGCCCGGCGACCCCGGTCGAAGTACGGCCCGAACGCGCCCTGTTCGCCGGAGTGAAGGTCACCGGCGAGGAACTCATCGGCGTACTGGCCGATCTGACGGCCCGTCCGCTGGCCTCCCGGCGCGTCCGCCTCGACTCGCGCGACGTGGGCACCGTGGTGCTGGCCATCGCCCGGCTGGTCGACGGACTGCGCGTGGCGGCGAACCTGGCCGGCACCGCCGACCTCCACGGTGTCGGGGTCACCATCTCCGGTGACGTGGACAGTCAGTTGGGCACGGTCCAGTACTCACCCTTCCTCGACTGGCGCCGGGTGCCGCTCGCCCAGCTCGTCGAGACGGCCACCGGCACCCCCACGGTCGTCGAGAACGACGTACGGGCCCTGACCGTGGCCGAGCAGTGGTTCGGCGCCGGTGTCGGCCTGTCGATCTTCGCCCTGGTCACCGTCGGCGCCGGCATCGGCGCCGGGCTCTGTGTCGCCGGCCGGGTGGTCTCCGGGGCGCACGGCGTGGCGGGCGAGGTGGGGCACCTGCCGGTCAGCGGCACCGACCGGGTCTGCACCTGTGGCAACACCGGGTGCGTGGAGGCGGTCGCCTCCACCCATGCGATCGTCGAGCAGGCCCGACAGGCCACCGGCGACGCGGAGTTGACCATGGACGGCGCGATCCGTCTCGCGCACACCGGCGACCCCGCCGTCCGGGCCGTCTTCGCCCGCGCCGGACACGCCGTGGGCCTCGCCCTGGCCTGCGTCGCCAACCTCATCGGGCCGGAGCGGATCATCATCTCCGGCGAGGGCGTCGCCTCCTACGACCTGTTCGCCGACCACATCCGGCAGGCCTTCGTGGACCACGCGTTCGGTGCCGCGGTGGACTGCGATCTGGTGGTCCGGCCCCTGCCGTTCGAGGAGTGGGCGCGCGGCGGGGCGGTGGTCGCGGCACAGCGTGTGTTCGCTCCCGCGAAGTAGGGCGGTGACGTGTGCACGCCCCCGGTCGATAGTCCGCTGCCCGACCAGGGCGGCCGGAGCCGAGCCCCGGCCCACGTGCGCGACCACCGAGATGAGACATGTCCTTCACCACCCGCCAGCTGGGTTGCGCAGCAGTGCTCGTCGCAGACCTGCGGCCCGGCGGAGTACAGGCGTCACAACCCGTTCGAACCAACTCACCGACCGGCGAGAGCCGGTGAGCTCCTTACACGGGAATTAGGACGTTGACGCGGCGGCGGGCCAGGGCCAGGACGGCCTGGATGTGACGCTTGCCCTCGGAGCGTTTGCGGTCGTAGAACCGCGGGAGTCCTCGCAGTGTCGGATGCTGAACAAGGCGGAGATGTAGAAGACGCGTTGGAGTCGGCGGTTGTGGCGCCGCGGCCGGCGAAGATTGCCGCTGATCTTGCCGGAGTCGCGGGGAACAGGTGCGACGCCACCGACGCCGGCGAGGCGGTCTGCGGTGCCGAAGGCGGTCATGTCGCCGCCGGTCGCGGCCAGGAACTCGGCACCGAGGATCACGCCCAGGCCGGGCATGCTGGTGATCACTTCGAAGTCCCGGTGTTCGCGAAACCGGGCCTCGATCGCCTTGTCGAGCTCGGCGACCTGTTGATCGAGGGCCATCACTTCCCGCGCGAGTACGGATGACCGTTGCGGAGATGGGCGAGGGCGAGCAGGGCCTGCCGACCTGCGCTCAGGCGCCGCCATCGGGTGCCGAGACCACGGTGGTGTTCCCGCAGGCGGGCGGAGAGGAACCGGAGGGCAGAACTGGACACGTCCAGCCCGGACGGGTAAACGAGATATGAAGCCTCTGGTAGAGACTGAATTCTTGGTCGAAAACCCATTTACCAGGAGCTTCACCCCTGTGTCAGGCCGACTGGCGAACTGCCGGAGCAGGCTGGAAGCCCTCGTTGACCACCGGTCCGGAGTCCAGCCGAGGTGAGGCCGGAAGCCGCAACGGAGATGATCTTGAGGCTGTGGCGGTCAACTGGTACAGGTCCCAGTCGCGTGCGGACGTGGAACTCGGAGGCCGTGTGGATCTACCTGGACTCCACAGCCTGATGCCGGGGCGGCCCCGGCGACTGTCAGTCTCCGGAGGGAAGGGGCTCTGCTGCCGTGCGAGCGGGTTCGGGTGTGTGCGGCGTCGGGTGGGCGGTGCTGGCGGGGGCCAGGGGCACCGGAGCCCGTTCGCCGCCCAGCCAGGACAGGTTGACGGCCACGGCGGCCATGGAGGCCACGACGATCAGTGCGCCGGCTGTGGCGAGCGCAACTCGGCGGCGGCGGATCCGGAAGCCGCCGACGACGGCCGCGTCGATAACGCTGGGTAGCGCAGGCTCCGGCTCGGCGCTGAGGACTGCCTGGAAGGCGGCGTGCAGAGCGTCGTTCTCGTGCTCATTCATGGCCGGTTTCACCTCCTGGTCCCTTCACTGTCAAGGCCTTCAACGATCTCGCGCAGCCGGGCGAGCCCGCGGGCGCTCTGGCTCTTTACCGTTCCCCGACTCACCCGCAGTGCGTGCGCAGTCTGCTCAACGGACCAGTCCTCCCAGAATCGCAGGACCAACACGGCCCGGTAGCGGGGCGCCAGCTCCATCAGGGCTTCTTGCATCATCAATCGCAACTCCGGTGCGCCGGACACGCCCGAGGGAAGATCGGGTGGCTCGCTCACCGGCTCCTCACGCCAGCCTCTCTTGCGCCACTGGTCGATGAAGGTGCGGGTGAGGATGGTGCGAGCGTAGGCATCCGCATTGCCGTCCCGGCTGACCCGTCCCCAGGCCGCGTACAACTTCATCAAAGTCGTCTGGGTCAGGTCCTGTGCCTGGTGCCAGTCACCGCAGAGCAGGTAGGCGCTGCGTCGGAGCTGCGCCTGCCGTGCCTCGGCAAATTCCCGGAACTCTCGTTCCCGGGCCGTGTCCCTCACTCTTTGCCGGCCTCTCCCTTGCACACCACTCCATCTGTCATACATACGGGGAGTGGCCCTCTGGGGTTGCACGGTTCGGGCAGGAGAATTTTCCCGCGGCACCGTGCAACCCGACCACCGCCCGACTCCGTACCTCTCTCCCGAAAGGGCTCCACGTACAGGTGGGAGTCCGGCGATCCGAGGAAGAGGCACACCGTTGTCGAAGCACCGCAAGTTCTCGCATAACCGCCGCGCTATGTTCAGCGTGGCCGCCGGAACCGTTCTGGCCGCAGCGGGGATGGTCAGCGTCGCCAGCGCCGCGACCCCGGCCACTCAGGCGAACCCGGTCCCGGCCACTCAGGCGGACCCGGTTGCCGCCACTCACGCGGACCCCGTTGCGGCCACCCACGCGGACCCGGTTGCGGCGACTCACGCGGACCCGGTTGCAGCCACCCACGGGAAACCCGTTGCGGCCACCCAGGCAAACCCGGTCCACGCCAAGTCTGTCGCCGAACCCCTCTCGTCGCTGAGCGCGGCCGAGCGGGCGAACGCGGTGGGCTGAGCCCCACCCCGAGGAGTACGCACGCCTCCCCGAGAGCCTCGGGCCTTTGCCCGGTGCGGGAGGCGTGCTGCTCCGCACGACCCGCCGTGGACCTCGTTGCCCCTCGGAGGGGTAGCAACGTGCCCTGGATGAAGATCGGGCGCCCCTGTGGATCGGCGCACTTGGGTTGCAACCGGTCCTACGTCACCTCTGCTCCCGCTACTCTCGCCACGTCTTCGCCCCCCTCCACCCGGCCACGTCAGCCTGAGGTTGGAAAAGGCTCAGTGTTCGGCGGGCCCGCGTCCCATTCCCTGGCCGGCCAGGACGTAGCCGCGTGCCACGGCGTGCAGGACCTGCCACGGCGTCAGGTCGATGGACCGGCTGTGCTCGGCCAGTGCGACGGGCCGCAGGTCGGGCTTCCTGCATGCTGCTTCCTGGCCCTTTTCCCGGCGCTTCTTGTCGATGGCCGCCGCCGCGGAGTCCACGTGCGCGGCCAGTTCTGCCGTCGAGCGGACGTGGACCCTCGTCGAACCGCTCCTGTTGTCCGGCGGTCTGGACTCCAGCGCGATCGCCGCGCTGGCCCGCCCCGCGGCCACGACACTGCACACCCTGTCGGTGGACCTCGGCAGTCAGGCATCCGGCCGGGACGCCATGGGGCGCGATCCGGACGGCCCGTACGCCGAGTTGATGGTGCGTCACCTGGGCAGCTCGCACCGCCGGGTACGACTGGACGCCGACGCGCTCGCCGACCCGGACCGACGCGCTTAGGTCGGTCATCTGCGCGACGGGCTGACGCTCGGGGACTTCGACACCTCGCTGCTTCAGCTGTACCACGCAGTGCGCGAGGACTTCCCGGTCACGCTGGCCGGGGACGGTGCCGACGAACTCTTCGGCGGCTACCGCTGGTTCACCCCCGATGCCGCGGCGACAGAATCCTTTCCCCGGGACACCGTGCTGGACCGCGCGGACCTGACCCGCCTGCTCGACCCGTCCCTGACCGCCGCCCTGGACCTGCCCGCACACCGCGCCGAACTCCACCGGGCCGCCTGCGCCGAGATCGAGCACCTGCCCGGCACCACGCCCGCGGAGGCGGCGCTGCGCCGCGACAGCTACCTCAACCTGACCCGGTTCCTGCCCTGCCTGCTGGACCGCGCCGACCGGCTCAGCATGGGCGTCGGCCTGGAGGTGAGGGTGCCGTTCCTGGACCACCGCCTGGCCGAATACGTCTTCAACACCCCCTGGGACCTGAAGACCTTTGACGGCCGCGAGAAGAGCCTGCTGCGCGCCGCCGTCACCGACCTGATCCCCGAACCGGTCCTGACCCGCCGCAAGAGCCCCTACCCCATGGTCCGCGACCCCGCCTATCGTACGGCCCTCACCACACAGGTCACCGGGCTCCTGGCCGGCGGCGGCCCGGCCACCGACCTCCTCGACACCACCGCCGTACGCGATCTGCTGCTACAGCCCACCGGCGCGGACCGTTTCCCGCGCGAGGGCCTCGAACTCGTCCTGGACCTGGACAACTGGCTGCGCACCCACCGCCCGGCCCTGCACCTGTGACCACCCCACTCACCGACACCGCTCAGGACACCGCCATGCCGCACGCCGTGATCACCTCCGCCGTCCGCACGCCGATCGGGCGCGCCCACAAGGGCGCCCTGGCCGCCGTACGCCCCGACGACCTGCTCGCCACCACGGTCGCCGAGGCCGTCGCCCGTACCGCCGGACTGGAACCCGCCGACGTGGACGACCTGGTCGTGGGCTGCGCCCTGCCCGGGGGCGAGCAGGGGTTCAACATCGCCCGGATCGCCGCCGTCCTCCTCGGCTGGGACCACGTACCCGGAGTGACCGTCAACCGCTTCTGCACCTCCTCCCTCCAGGCCATCCGCATCGCCGCGCAGACGGTGCGCTGCGGGGACGCGGACGTCGTGATCGCGGCCGGGGTCGAGTCGCAGTCCCGGCTGGCCCACGGCAGTTCGGACACCTGGCCCGGCACCGAGAACCCGGCCTTCCGTGCCGCGGGGCAGCGCACGGACCGGCGCGCGCAGGCCGACCCGGGGCCCTGGAGCGACCCACGCCGACGCGGCGAGCACCCCGACCCCTACATCCCGGTGGGCCTGGCCGCCGAGAACACCGCCGACCTCTACGGCATCACCCGCGCCGACATGGACGCCTACGCCGCCCGCTCCCATCGGCTCACCCAGCAAGCCGTCGGCCAGGGCCTCCACTTCGGCGACATCATGCCGGTCAAGACGCCCGACGGTACGACCGTCACCGCGGACGACTGCCCGCGCAGCGGGGTCACCGAGGCGACCCTCGCGACCCTGTCCCCGCGCTTCCGCGCCGGCGGACGGGTCACCGCCGGCAACAGCGCCCCGCTGTCCGACGGAGCCGCGGCGGTCGTCGTCATGTCCGAGACCTACGCCCGTACCCACGGCCGCACCCCGCTCGCCCGCATCCTGGCCACCGCCGTCAGCGCGGGCACGCCCGAGACGGAGGGCCCGGTCCCCGTGGCGGCGGCCCGCACCGTCTTGACCAGGGCCGGTCTGGCCCTGCCCGACCTCGACACCATCGCCGGCAACGAACCCTTCGCCGCCCAGATCCTGGCCTACTGCACCGAACTCGGTCTGGATCCCGAGCGGATGAATCCCCACGGCGGCTCGATCGCCCTCGGCGAGCCCTACGGCGCGGCCGGAGCCCGCCTCACCACCACGGCCCTGACCACTCTGTGCCACGACGACCTCAGCACCGCCCTCATCACCGTCGTCGCAGCGGGCGGCCAGGGCATGGCCCTCCTCCTGGAACGCACCTCGTAGGCCCGCCACCCCACAACGGCGACACCGCACCCGTAATCCGCATCACCCGACGAAAACACCGGCACCACCGGACCCCATGGGGTGAGACAGCGAGCGGCATCCGTGCTCACGGGACCGGATCAACTGAGATCTCCGGCAACCGGACGTCTCAGTAATCCGGGGGCCTGACGGCTCCACCCGGTGTGCGTGAAAATCGGTGTGTGGCCGTCCGGCGGACGTCGAGGCAACTTGGTGCGATCCGAGCCCGTGTCTCAGTAGGACGCTGGGGGTCCACCGCCAGGCACCCGGATGTGTTGCTCCGAGCACGTGAATCAGTTTCTTCTGCCTGCCGGACCCCCGCCGGGCGGTCACACGCCCACGGCCGTGAACTGGAGGGGGTGCCGAAGCGATGGAAGTGATCCACGAACGCTGCGCGGGGATCGACATCAGCAAGGTGGACGTGAAGGTGACGATCCGGGTGCCGAGTTCGGCCAAACGGCGCCGCAGCGAGACCCGTACCTTCTCGTCGGTGACCTCCGGCCTGCTGGCGATGCGGGACTGGCTGCTCGCCGAGGACATCACCGTGGCCGGCATGGAAGCCACCGGCGTGTACTGGAAACCGGTGTTCTACCTGCTGGAGCACGACATGGAGTGCTGGCTGCTCAATGCCCGCCACATGAAGTCGGTGCCCGGCCGCAAGACCGATGTGAAGGACTCCGAGTGGATCGCCAAGCTCGTCGAACACGGCCTGGTACGCCCCTCGTTCGTGCCGCCGGAGCCGATCCGCCAGCTGCGGGACCTGACCCGCTACCGCACCGAGGTCATCCGCGAACGCACCCGCGAGGCACAACGGCTGGAGAAGCTCCTGGAAGACTCCGGAATCAAACTCTCCACCGCCGTCTCCGACATCCTGGGGGTCTCCGGCCGGGCCATGCTGGAGGCCCTCATCGCCGGCGAACACGACCCACACGTCCTCGCGGACCTGGCCAAGGGCTCCATGCGACGCAAGACCGACACCCTCATCGAGGCGCTGACCGGCCACTTCACCGGTCACCACGCCTTTCTGGCACGGGCCATGCTCGACCGCGTCGACGCCTGCACCGCGATGGAGACCCGGCTCAGCGAACGGATCAACGAGCAGGTCGCGCCCTTTCGCCGCCGGATCGACCTGCTCGTGACGATCCCCGGCATCAACACCCGCACCGCCGAGGTGATCCTCGCGGAGATCGGCGACGACATCGCCCACTTCCCCTCCGCCGCCGACCTGGCCTCATGGGCCGGAGTCTGTCCCGGCAACAACGAGTCCGGCGGCAGACACGGCCCCGGCAGGACCCGTCACGGAGACCCCTGGCTCAAGGCCACCCTCGGCCAGGCCGCGGTCAGCGCCTCACGTACCAAAGACACCTACCTCGCCGCCCGCTACCGCAGGATCGTCGCCCGCCGCGGCAAGAAACGCGCGCTGGTCGCCCTCCAGCACTCGATCCTCATCGCCGTCTGGCACATGTTCACCCGCGACGCCGCATACGCCGATCTCGGCGGCCAGTACTTCATCCAACGCACCGGACGCGCCAGGCAGACCCGCCGCCTGGTGAACCAGCTCAACCAACTCGGCTACCACGTCACCCTCCAATCAACAGAAGCCGCCTGACCAGCGGATACAGAAAACGGGTCGGTTGATTTTCGAATCAGTTGATCCGGTCGCCGTTGGTCTAGACCGCATACTCGGACCAGATCACTTGCGACGGGACAAGTGACGTCGGAAGTCGGGTGGAACGTCCGACAATCCGCGCTCCTCAATCAGGCGCCGCCTGAGTGCCCTCTTGTGAGGGTCTTGGCTCCGAACCACGACGGGGCTTCGCCTGAGGTCAGCCGTATACGTTGAATTCTGCGATCGACCACCAGTTACTCGCGACGTCGCCGGTGTTGGCGACCTTGATGTAGCGAGCCGACTGCGTCGGGAAAGACACCAGCTGGACGCGTTGGCCGTCTGTTACGGAAGAAACCTTGGTCCAGTCGGTTCCGTCGGTGGACACGTATACGTCTGCGCTTCGCGCGTAGTCGCCGGTGCTGCTGCCGACATCCAGCACGATCTTGTCGAAGGTCTGCGTCTGCCCCATGTCGACTTGGATCCACAGGCCGTTGTACTGCCCTGTTCCGGAGCTGTACCGAGTGCCGGAGTCGCCGTCCAGCATGTTTCCGGGCGCGTCGCCGGAACTCGCGTCCGATGCCGTTGCGACCCAACCGGTCCGGGGCAGCGCGGAGGCCAGATCCATGACGTCGAAGGAAGATCCACCCGCAGCGGCTCCGCTGGCTCCATTCACGGAGATCGTGTGCTTCCCTGACGGAACTCCGTCCGGAACGTAAGCATTGATGCTGGTGTCCGACCAGCTGTCTATGCTGGCGAAGGCCGATCCGAAATACACGGTGCCCAGCTCCTGCGTGTCACCGAAACAGGAACCGCTGATCGTGAACCTGGAGCGCGGCATGCCTTCGCTCGGCGTCAAACCGCTGAACACGGGCGCCGGGAGGCTCGACAACTTCTTGGTCGTGAACATCGCAGACGTCCCGCTCGGGAGCTCATAGACATAGGAGCCGTCGTCGGACACCGGGAAACTCTGGCTCCTGGCGGTTCCGTTGAACACCACGGTGACGTGCGCCCCTTCCGAGCTGGTCCAGGTCTTCAGCTGAAGGCCCTTCGACACCGCAGCCGGAGCCGCGATCGATCCGGTTCCACGCGGAGAACCGCACACATCGATTTCGGCGATGGACCACCAGAAGCCGGATGCCGCGGTACTGACTACGCGGATGTACCGCGCCGTCCGGGCCGGTAGCGTGACGGTCACCTTTCCTATGCCGCCGCTGCCGCTCGCGATCGCGCCGCCCCAGTCGACACCGTCGTCCGAGACATACACCTGATATTTGGTGATGTAGTCGAACGAATTGTCCTTGCCGGTGTCGAGGATGATTTTGTTGAAGCTGGTGGAGCTGCCCAGATCGATCTGGAACCAGTCGCCGCTCGTCATCCCGTGCCCGAGGTTCCACCTGGTGTTGATATCGCCGTCGATCGCGCTCGCGGCCACACCCCAGTCCGCGCTCGCCGACGCCGTGGCGGTCCACTCGCCACGGCTCAGCGCCGCTCCCGTCGTCTGGACGGAAGCTCCGATCGGCAGGGAGTACGTGATCAGGTTGTTTCCGGCGCGGATGGTGTTCTGGTAGGGCAGTAGTGCCGGGTCGTAGGTGATGGTGACCGGACCGGACGGCGAAGTGAACGTGAAGTCGTGCGTCGGGTCCGAGACCTTGGCCGCGGCGGGGGTCCTGCCGCTCTGCGTGAGCCCTGAGTAGGTGAAGGTGACGGCGTCGCCGGCGTTCAGGGTGTAGTCGAACGACTGTGTTCTGTCTGCGACGCTGAAGGTTCTCGCGGAACTCCCCGAGTTGTAGGCGATCAGAACCTTGGAGCCGTCCGGGTTCCGGAAGGCGACGTTCTCTATGCTTCCTTGCCCGAAGGTGTTCGAGTAGATCCGATGTGCTCCGGGCTTGACGAACCTGCTGGCGTGAGCGAGGGCGTGGTAGTCCACGTTGTAGGACACCTTGCCGCTGGCCGGATCAATCGTGACCAGTCCCCGGCACATGGGGATGCCGTCGGTGTCGCTGTTGAGCGGGCCCATGTCGGGGTCGAGTGCGATGTTCCAGAGCATCACGCCGTTCGCCCAGTTGCGCATGCTGTCGATGATCCACGTGCCCAGTGCGTCGTTGAACGCCGTCTGGCTGTCGCCCTGCCAAAGACCTCCGGTGGCTTCCGTGAGATAGGTTTCCTTGCCCGGATAGTCGTTGTGGACCAGGGTCTGGTAACTCGGGTTTCCGCTGTAGATGTGCCATCCGGTTCCGGCGGCGTACTTCGAGGCCGCGGGATCGTTGAAAATCGTCTCGGGATACGAGGGCACATCCCAGTTGTGGTCCCACGCCAGAATCTTCGTGGATATCCCGTTGGCCTCGAACGCCTTGCCGATCTGCTGGATCACCTGGGATTCCTGGTAGGCGGACAGGAACATTCCCGGCCAGGTGGGCGTGCCCATCGGTTCATTCTGCGGTGAGACGTAGGAGATCGGTACGCCAGCCTTGCGGTACGCCTGGATGAACTTGACGAAGTAGTCGGCCAGTTCGGCCGTGTACTCGCTCTTGAGGGTGCCTCCCACCATGGAATCGGAGGTCTTCATCCAGCCTGGCGGGCTCCACGGGGTGGCCAGGATGTTGATGGACGGGTTGAGTGAGAGAGCCTGCCGCAGGGCGGGAATGATGTACGGCGCGTCATGCTGGACGGAGAAGTGGGACAGCGCCGGATCCGTCTGCCCCGCCGGCATGTCGTCGTAGGAATAGCTTCCGGAGGCGTTGAAGTCCGTGGCGCCCATCGGGGAGCGGACCATGCTGAGGCCGATGCCCCTGGAGGGGTCGAAAAGTTCTTGCATCAACTTGGTTCGACCGGCGCTGGGCAGCTTGTTGATGAGCCAGGCGGCGGAGTCGGTCATGGCCGCACCGAACCCCTGGACTCTTTGGTACTTGACGCTGTCGTCGATCTTGATCGTGAGCGGGTTGGCCGTGCGCTTCGCGGAAGCGGCACTCGATACGGGTGTTGGACTCCTCGTAGGGGCTGGCGGCGAGGAAGCGGCGC
>NZ_JBFAJD010000029.1:0-24734 GCF_040655035.1 Streptomyces sp. NPDC050549 | reverse complement strand
GCGGCCGGACCCGGCCGCGCTATCAGCTCGCCATCGAGGCACTGATCAGCACCACGGCCGACCCGGCAGCGCTGAGCTTCGTCTCGAAGCGCACGGCCCTTTGAGGAGCGACCCATTTCTCTGCCGAGACGTCTGTCAGCCAGACACGCACGGAGTTGCCGTGCGAGGCTTCCTCCCGCTGCGGGGCGGCGACGGCGTCTTCGGAAACCTGCGTCCAGGCGGCGGCGACGCCGATGGCGGTGGTGAGGAACTGGCGTCGTCCGAGACCGTACGAGCTCATCGAAGATCCTCCTTCGGACCTGTGTGTCGGGTGCTTGAAAGCCAGGTGGGGGGAGGGGGAGCGGCTTCGAGTCGGCTCCAGGGCGACGCCGTCGGCGTCAGTGCCTGCCGACTACGCGGCGCCGGTGCTCGGCTCCTTGATCACGAGCGGGTGCAGCTGCCACGCGTCGACCGCGAAGGCGAAGCTCGCACCTGGTGCGGTGCGGGCCTGCAGGCGCCAAGGTCCGTGCCCTGTCGGGTAGAAGCGCAGGGTGAGGACCTGGCCGGTGGTGGTCAGGAAGACCTCGGCGATGGAGTGATCGACGACCACGCGCAGATCGACGGGCCGGCCGGTGGGGCAGGGCATCCGGTAGGAGCCGCCGCGGGCCCTGGTATCCAGCGAGGCGTGGTCGCGGTCGACGACCAGTTCGCCCGCCTCGGCATCGAGGCGGATGTCGAGGTATTCGGAGCCGTCCGGGGTGGTGAGCAGCCGCAGGCCGGCGGTCCCGGTCGGCTCCAGACGGGCCGTCAGGTCGAAGGCCCGTCCGACTCTGCCCAGTTCCACTGGCTCCGGGCCATGGGTCGCACCCTCGACCTGCACGGTGCGCTCACCGCGCAGCTCGAGCAGCTCGGTGGCGGGCCGCTGACGCAGCGTGCCGTCGCCGCCGACATGGATCTCGCGGGGCACGGTGAGGACGCCGGCCCATCCGCCGGCGACCGCCCAGGCTTGGTCGCGTGCTTCCCAGGACCAGCCCCACAGCAGCCATCTGCCGCCAGGTGCACGCAGCAGGGCAGGTGCGTAGCAGTCCGGGCCGTGGTCCGCCCACACCGGTGCGCCTGCCTTGAAGTGGCCGTCGTGCTCTTCGCCGATCAGGGCTGCGACGCGCATCGGGCCAGTGGGTTCGGTCCAGGTACTGAAGATGAGGGCGGCCTGTCCGTCGGCTGCCGGGAGGTACTGAGGGCATTCCCAGCCATCGCCGGTGAGCTCCTCGGTGCCGCCGATGGGCTCCGGATGACGGGCCACCAAGGGCCCTCGGTAGGCCCAGGTCTCCAGATCGGGTGAGTCGTACAGGAGGGTGGCGGCGCGGCCATCGGCGAGAGCGGCGCCGACCAGCATCCGCCAGCCGTCGCCGTCCTGCCACACGTACGGGTCGCGGTACATGGTGCAGCCCTCGGGCAGCTCGGGGATGAGCAGTTCGCCTCGCGGGCGGAAGGTCGTGCCGCCGTCGTGGGAGACGGCGCAGGTGACCGGCTGGTGCTGGGGGGAGCGCGCTGTGAGGTGCGCGGAGTAGAAGGCGACCAGCCGGTCGCCGTCGGAGACGGCGTTGCCGGAGAAGCAGCCGTCGCCGTCCACGCCGCCGGATGTAGGGGACAGGGCGATCGGCAGCGGCTCCCAGCTCAGCAGGTCGGGACTGCGGAAGTGGCCCCAGTGCATGTTCGCGTGTGTCGCGCCGTACGGGTTGTACTGATAGGAGACGTGGTAGTAGCCGTCGTGGAAGGCCAGCCCGTTGGGGTCGTTGAGCCAGTTGCGGGGCGGGCGCAGATGCGCGACGGGGTAGTGCGGATCGAGGGGTGGAGTGGACACACGCGTGCCTTTCGGTATGTCGGGCAGGGCCCGCCGGCTGCCCCTGGGGACAGCCGGGCGCCGGCCCTCAGGCCCGGATGCGGAATCCCGCGCTGAGCTGGTGCTCCCGTCGTGAGCTGGGGCCGACGCGGAGCATGAACTCGCCTGGTTCGACCACGCGACGGTTGTCGGCGGTGACGAGTGAGCAGTGTCCGGCAGGGACGCTGATGCCGACGGCGAGGGTTTCACCGGGCGGGACTTCGGCCTGGGTGAACGCCTTCAGCTCCTGCTCGGCCCAAGTGACGCTGGTGGTCAGGTCACTGACGTACGCCTGGACCGTCTCCAGGGCCGGACGGCTTCCGCTGTTGGTGAGCCGTACCGTGGCGTGGACCGTGCCGTCGGCGGAGACCTCGTCCTCGTGCACGGTGAGGTCGGAGTAGGTGACGGTGGTGTAGCTCAGGCCCTCGCCGAACGCGAACAGGGGGTCCTGGGTGAGGTCCGCGTAGCGGTCGCCGTGCTGGCCCCGCACCTGGTTGTAGTAGACCGGCTGCTGCCCGACGTGGCGGGCGAAGGAGACCGGGAGCCGGCCGCCGGGTTCGGTGAGTCCGAGGAGGAGTTCGGCGACGGCACGGCCGCCGCGCATGCCCGGGTTGAAGGCCTCGACGAGCGCTGCCGCGTTCAGTGCCGAGTCGGGGAGGGTGCTCGGCTTGGACTGCAGCAGTACGACGATCATGGGTGTGCCGGTGGCGGCGACCGCGTCCAGCAGGGCGATCTGGCCTCCCTGGAGGTCGAGGGTGGCTGTGGAGCGCACCTCGCCCGTGAGGGCAATGGTGTCCCCCACGACCACGACGGCGTAGTCGGCGGCTTCTGCGGCGGCGGTGGCCTCCCGAAGCTGTGCCTCATCGACCGGGGCGGGGAGGAACACGCGCGGCTGCGGTTGGCCGTCGGGCCCGGCGACCCACTGGTCGGGGTCCAAGGCGGGGCTTTCGATGTCGGCTCCGCGGGCGTGTGTGACGGTCCAGTCGGCGGGGACGACGGCGCGCAGGCCGTCCAGCACCGTCTCCACCAACTCGCGTGGATGTCCTTCGGGCATCCACGGCACCTGGCCGGTGGCACCCGCCCAGTCGCCGAGCATGGCTTGCGGGCTGTCGGCGTTGGGGCCGATGACCGCGATCGTGCGTGGCGTGCCCCGGCCTGTGGCACGGCCGGTTCCGTCCGCGGTCAGCCCGCCGTCGAGGGGCAGGATCCCCTCGTTGCGCAGCAGTACGAGGGAACGTCGGGCGGTCTGGAGGTTGAGGTCGGCGTGCTCCCGGCAGCCGATCACCTGCGCCTGCCGCTCGGGGTCGGGGGCACGGGGGTCCTCGAAGAGCCCGAGTTCGAACTTCAGCCGCAGCACCCGCCGTACCGCGTCGTCGATCTGCTTCTCCTCGACCAGGCCGCGGGCGACCGCCTCCTGGGCGCCCTCGAAGAACGCGGGCGTGGCCATGATCAGGTCGTTCCCGGAGTTGACGGCGACCGCCGCCGCCTCGGCGTAGTCGGCGCAGGTCCGCTGGTCGTAGACCATCCGGCCGACGTTGTCCCAGTCGGTCACCAGCGTGCCGGTGAAGCCCCACTCGCCCTTGAGCACGTCGTTGATCAGCCACTCGTTGGCGGTGATGGGTACCCCGTCGATCGACTGGTAGCCCAGCATGAAGGCGCGGCAGCCGGCCCGGGCCGCCCGCTCGAACGGGGGGAGGAACCACGAGCGCAGCTTGCGCGGGCTGAGATCCGCCTCGCTGGCGTCACGTCCGCCCAGGGTCTCGGAGTAGCCCGCGAAGTGCTTGGCGTACGCCAGCACGGCGGTCGGGTCGCCGAGGCCCTCACCCTGGTAGCCGCGCACCATCGCGGCCCCCAACTCGCCTATCAGGTAGGGGTCTTCGCCGAACGTCTCGTTGATCCGGCCCCAGCGCAGGTCCCGGGTGATGCACAGCACCGGGGAGAACGTTCCGTGGATCCCGGTCGTCGAGATCTCGGTCGCGGACGCACGGGCGACCCGGTGGATCAGAGAGGGATCCCAGGTGCAGGCCATGCCGAGCTGTGTGGGGAAGATGGTCGCGCCCGGCCAGAAGGAGTGGCCGTGGATGCAGTCGTCGGCTGTCAGCAGCGGAATACCGAGCCGTGTCCGCTGGGCCCGCTCCATGGCCTCCAGCATCCGCGCCGGTGTCACGTGCAGGACCGACCCGGCCAGCTTGGCCGACACGATGTCCTCGAGGTCCCCGTGTTGGGCGTCGAGCATCAGCAACTGCCCGACCTTCTCCTGCAAGGTCATCCGGGACAGCAAGTCCTCGGTTCTCGTTTCCACGGACGCGTCCGGATCCAGGTACACAGCAGATCGGACCGGGTGTCCCACTATGTTCTCCAAGTCATGAGTCGTTACGGGCCAGAGAGGCGACGGGGGTAGGCGAGGGAGGTCACTTCAGGCCGGTGGTGGCGATGCCGGCGACGAAGTGGCGCTGGAAGAGCAGGAAGACGACCATCACGGGGAGCAGGACGACGACAGCGCCGGCGAGGAGGACGCCGAAGCGGGTGAAGTCCTGTCCGCTGCTGGCCAGGGCGAGGCCGACGGGAAGGGTGTACTGGTCCTCGTTCTGGGCCACGACCAGAGGCCACAGGAAGTTGTTCCAGGAGCCCAGGAAGGTGATGATCCCCAGCGTGGCCAGGGCCGGCCTGGTCAGAGGCAGGATGATCTTCCAGTAGATGGCCAGTTCACGGCAGCCGTCGACGCGGGCGGCATCGATGAGTTCGTCGGGCAGGGTGGAGATGAACTGCCGCATCAGGAACACCCCGAACGGGGCCGCCAGGAACGGCAGGATCAGCCCGAGCAGCGAGCCGGTCAGCTTCATGTTGGCCACCAGCACGTACAGGGGTACGAACGTGACCAGGCCCGGCACCATCAGGGTGCCGATGACCAGGCTGAACACGGCACGTCGGCCGCGGAAGTCCAGCTTGGCCAGGGCGTAGCCGAGCATGGAGCAGAACAGCAGGTTGCCTGCCGTCACGGCCAGGGCCACGATCACCGAGTTGGCGAACATGGTGGTGAAGTCCAGGCTGCTGAACAGCTGCCGGTAGCTGGCCGGCGTCGGCGCGGTGGGGACCAGGACCGGCGGCACCTTGCGGATGTCCGCCTCAGGCTTGAAGGAGCCGGAGAGCATCCACAAAAACGGCGTGACCATCAGCAGCAGGCAGCCGAACAGCGGCAGATACAGCCAGGGATGGCCCCATTTCTGCCGGATACGACGCCGGCGCAGAATCCGGTCCGCGCCCGGCCCGGCCGTCCGAAGGTCGGAGAGAGTGCTCATGGGGCATCAGTCCTTGTCTCGCAGCACGCGGAACTGCAGCACGGTCAGCGCGATGATGAGGACGAAGACGACGTAACCGGCGGCCGACGCAACGTCGTAGTTGCCGTTGCCGAACTGGTTGTAGGCGTACATCGTGGCGGACAGGGTGGAGTCCAGCGGTCCGCCGTCGGTCATGACGAACGGCTCGTCGAAGAACTGCAGATAGCCGATACCGGTCGTGACCGCGGTCAGCAGCAGGGCCGGACGCAGGAGTGGGAAGGTGACCCGCCAGAACCGCTGCCAGGCCCCGGCACCGTCGAGCTCGGCCGCCTCCATCAGGGACTGGGGCACGGACTGCAGACCCGCCAGCATGATGATCATCACGGTGCCGAGGTTGCGCCACACCGCCATCACGATCATGACGGGGAGAGCGAACCGGGTGTCCGCCAGCCAGGCCGGACCGTCGATCCCGAACCAGCCCAGAACCGTGTTCACCAGCCCCGCCCGCGGCTCCAGCAGCGTCTTCCACACCACCGCAACCGCCACGACGCTGGTGATCACCGGCAGATAGAAACCGACCCGGAAGACGGCCCGGAAGCGGCCGATGCCGCTGTTGAGGGCGACCGCCGCGGCCAGCCCGGTGGCCAGCGTCAACGGCAGACCCACCAGGACGAACACGGCCGTGTTGCGCAGCGCATGAACGAACTGCTCGTCCTCAAACAGCCGTACATAATTGTCGAAGCCGGTGAACGACACGTTCAACGGGGTCCGCAGATCAGTGCTCTGCGTGTCCGTCAGGCTCATCAGCAGCGACCAGACGACCGGCAGCAGCATGAACGCCAGGAACAGGGCGAAGAAGGGAGCCGCGAGGATCCACGCGGCCCGGGTCTGCCTGCCGCGCGCAGTGCTGCGGACCGCGAGTCGCCAGCGACCGGCACCCTTCCCGGGCCGTGCGGTGGTCGGTTCGTGGGTGTCGCCCCACCCGGGGAGCGTTTTCGTGGACATGGATGTCATCCGTCCCTACGAGGGGTCCTCACGTGGCGGCCGTTCAGCGGCCCGTGCCGATGCTGGTGGCCTTGGACTGCAGGTCCTGCTGCGCCTGGGCGACGGTGACCTTGCCGAGGCTCAGCCTCTCCAGCTCGGAGTCGATGGCGTCGGCGACCTGCTGCCAGGTGGTGATGGCGGGCGGCGCCTTGCTGACCTTCAGCTGCTCGGCGAACGCCTGCATCGCCGCGTCGTCGCTCAGCTTCGCCTCGTCCCACGCCCCCGGCGTGGCGGGAAGGGAGCCCGTTGCCTTCGCGTACGCGGCGAGGTTGGCGGGTTCGGTGAGGAACTCGGCGAACTTCCAGGCCGCGTCGGAGTTCTTGGCGTCCTTGAACACCGCCAGGTCGCTGCCGCCGGCGAACCCGGCCGCCTGCTTGCCCTTCGGCAGCGGCATGGTCTTCCACTTGCTGTCCAGCTTCGGGGCGTCTTTGCGGAGGCTGCCGCTGACCCACGCGCCGTCCTTGTAAACGGCGATCTGCCCGTCCTGGAAAGCCTGCAGGCTGTCCGTCTTGTCGGTCGGGCCCAAGCCTTCCGTCGGGACGCTCGCGTAGTACTCCAGAGCCTTGGCGACCGCCGGCGAGTCGAAGGTGAACTTCTTGGTGCTCGGGTCGTAGATGTCGCCGCCCTGCTGCCAGACCAGCGGCAGCAGGAAGATCCAGGAGTTGAAGCCGATCTGCCACCCGCTGGCGTAGCGCAGCTTCGGGTTCTGCTTGCCCGCGGTGGCCTGGATGGCCTTCAGGTCCTTCAGGTAACCGGCCCAGTCACTTGCCGGGGCGCCCTTGATGCCGGCCTTCGCAGCGAGGTCGCTGCGGTAGTAGACCGCCTGGGTGTCGGCGATGAACGGGACGCCGTAGGAGGTGTCCTTGTACTTCGTGGTGTCCCACTGACCCGGGTAGAAGTCCGACGACTTGATCGACGTCGGGGTGGCCTGGAAGCCGTTCATGCCGGCCATCTCGGCCATCCAGGTGGTGCCGATCACGGACATGTCGGGTGTGTTGCCGCCGGCTATGGCGGTGGTCAGCTTGTCGTGGGCGGAGGCCCAGGGCACCGGGGTGATCTGGACCTTCACGCCGGGGTTCTGCTGCTCGAACTTCTTGGCCAGGCTCTGGAGGGACTTGTCGGGATCACCCATGGACCACATGACGACCTTGCCGGTGGCCTTGCCGCTGCCCAGCTTCGCGGGGGCGTCCGTGCCGGGCCCGGAGTCGGCGCTGCGGCCACAGCCGGTCGCCACCAGGGCTGCCGTGACGGTGACGCACAGGACCTGGATTGTTCTGACAGTGTGACGAGTAGGGGTACGCATAGTGCGGCTCCTTGCCATTGAGCGAAACAGGCGCCGGGGGGCGGCGAAGAGGAAGAGTGGCAGCGGGCGGGCGTCCGGATGGGCCGACTCGTGAAGTGGAGACCGTCCGCGGTGGCATGGCATCGGCGGTCAGCCGCAGGTCGCGGCTGGAGCGTCCGTCCCGGAGCGGTAGCGGCCGGGCGGAGGGTGGGCCAGGCGTGTCGCTCGGTGTGCCGGGTCGGGGAGGCGCAGACGGAAAGGGCACCTCGGCGGTGACGCGTGAACACGGTTGCGCGTGCAGGGTGGTGGGGCCGGCCGAAAGACGAACGGGCCGGTCGTGCCGGTACGTGCACCGGCTTCAGGTTGAGCTGGACGGCCTACCGGCCTGCGCGAGGTCCGGTGGGGTCATTCCGTGTCGGGATGGGGTCCGTCTCCGCCTGCGGGGCTGGACAGGAGCGGCGGAGACGGACGGTTCGACGGGACGCCGACGCCGTACGCATCGCGATGACATGGCGTCAGTTCGGGCTCGGCCGTAACGTCGAGCCACGGACCACGAGACTGGTGGGAATGACGCACGACGGGGCCGCCTTCGGCACTCCGCGCACGTGGTCCAGCAGCAGACGCGCCGCCGCCTCCCCCATCTCGCGCATGGGCTGGCGAATGGTGGTCAGTGCCGGATAGGTGTACGAGGCCATCTCGACGTCGTCGAAGCCCACCACGGCGACATCCTGCGGAACCCACAGACCGGCCTCGTGCAGGGCGGTGAGCACGCCGGCCGCCGAGGGGTCGTTGTGTGCGAAGACCGAGTCGAACTCCAGGCCGTCCGCGAGAGCGCCTGCGATCGCGCTCCGGCAGCGTTCGAACTGGAAGTCGCCGCAGATGATGCTGCGTTGGTCGATCTCGATCCCGGCTTCCGCATAGACATCGACGAAGCCGCCCAGTCGTTCCCGGGTACAGCCGAACGCGTCCGGGCCGGTCACGACCAGAGGGCGACGGCGCCCGATTTCCAGGAGGTGCCTCGCCGCCTGCGCACCCCCCTCCCGGTTGGTGGTGGCCACGTAGGGGAACCCCGGCCGCTGGAAGCGGTCGTCTATCAGAACGACAGGCAGCCCAGCTTCGTGAAGTTCCGTAATGTAGCCCATGGCGCCCTCGGGCTCTATCACCAGCAGACCGTCGAACGACTTGGCAGCGACCTGCAGACCCAGCCTGCGCAGTGACTCCTCACCGCGGTTCCAGGTCAGCATGCGCAGTCCGAAGCCCTCGCTCTCCAGCGTGTCGACGACCGCCTGCACGATGCCGGACCAGACCCAGGCCAGATCAGGGACCAGCATGCCGATCATCTGTGTCGTGCCGCGAGCGAGCCCTACAGCCCCGGCGCTCGGCACATAGCCGAGCTCCGAGATCGCCTTGCGGACCTTCAAGACGGTGTTCTCGTTGATCTCGCCCTTGCTGTTCAGCACGCGTGAGACCGTCGTCTTGCTGACGCCGGCCCGGGCGGCCACGTCGGCGATGGTGACTCCCATGCCACCTCCTCTCCTCCACGCAGCGGCGGGAATGTCCTCCCGCACCGAAGGGCCGATCGTACAGAGACTCGCGGAACCGATACCGGTAGCGGTTCCGGAACCGGTTTCGGTACCGGTTCCGGCAGTGAAGCACCGAGCGGCTCAGCCCGTCAACATGTCGGAATCAATTCGTTTACAGAGAATTTCCCAGCCTCGGACACCCCGTCGGTACCGGGACGCCGTGCCGAAGACGGTCGTCAGCGGTCCTCTGCGGCGGGGATTTCGCCGGAGCCGCGGGCGAGGTAGCGGGTGGGGAGCACGCGGTGGCGGGCGGGGCCGCGCTCGCCGTCGAGACGGTCGAACAGCAGGCCGGCGGCTTCCCGGCCGATCGCGGCGTGATCCTGGGCGATCACCGAGATGCCGGGTTCGAGGAGGCCGGCCAGCGGCAGGTCGTCGAAGCCGATCAGTGCCACCCGGTGCTGCAGGCGGAGCTCCTGCAGGGCCATGCGGGCCCCGACGGTCAGGAGATTCTGGCCGGAGATGAACGCGGTGGGCGCATGAGCGAGGGCCAGGAGTTCTCGGGTCGCTTCCTGGGCGGCCTCCGCACCGTGCAGGCCACGCCTCACGAGGGAGCGGTGCAGGACGCACCCCGCCTCCGCCAGCCCCTTCACGAACCCGGCGTAACGCTCCTCGGCCGTCCAGATGGTGCGGAGGTCTCCGAGGAAGGCGATGCGCCGGTGACCTGCCGCGTGCAGCCTTTTCACCGCCGCCCGCAGGCCCGCGCGGTTGTCCACCGTCACGGCGTCCACCTGCGGCGCTGTGGTGGGGCGGTCCACGCAGACGACGGGTGTGCCGGCGCGGCGGGCCGCGTCGAGGTCGGCGTCGGCCTGTCCGGTGGGTACCACTATGAGGCCGTCGACCCGGCGGCCGGTGAAGGTCTTGAGCAGGCCGCGTTCGCGGACCGGGTCCTCGTCGGTGGACCCGGCCAGGACCAGCACGCCGCGCTCGGTGGCGGCGTCCTCCACCGCGCGGTGCAGCGCGGCGGAGAAGGGGTTGGCCGCGTCCTCCAGGACCAGGCCGAGGGTGCTGGTGCGGCGGTCGGCCCGACGCAGGCTGCTGGCCGTCAGATCGAGGCGGTAGCCGAGCGACTCGGCCGCGCGCGTCACTCGTTCCGCCAGGTCAGGAGTGACGGGCTTGCCGTTGACGACCCGGGAGGCGGTGGCGAGCCCCACTCCGGCGGCGGTTGCGACGTCGCGCATGGTCGCCGCTCGTCGGCCTGTGCCGTTCTGCTGGCTGGGCAACGTTTCTCCCTGTGGTCGATGGCACCGTGCAGCCGTCCTCATCCTCGCATTCGGGAGTTTTCCTGCGCAGGGTCTGGACTTCGGCGACATGGTGCCCCTACGTTCGGCGAAACGTTTCCAGACCTGACTGGGACGGCCGGTACCGTGCCGTCCCAGTCAGGCAGGCCCGCCCATGGCCTCGGACGGAACCACGGCGGAGCCGCTGCCCGTACCCGACATGCCTCAAGCGTCACTTGTCACGCGCCAGTCCCCGTACGGCTGGACCGAAGCCCGCATGCCTGCAAGGAGCCGCCATGTCCAGAACGACTCGTCCGCGCCGCAGACTCCTCGCTGCGCTGGCCGTCCTGTCCGGGCTCGGTCTGATCGCCGCCTCCCCGGCCATGGCCGACACCCTGTACCACGAGCAGTACCGGCCCCAGTTCCACTTCACCCCGGCCCAGAACTGGATGAACGACCCCAACGGACTGATCTACTACAAGGGCCAGTACCACCTGTTCTTCCAGTACAACCCGGACGGCAGCACCTGGGGCAACATGTCCTGGGGCCACGCCGTCAGCACCGACCTGGTCCACTGGAAGCAGCTCCCGGTGGCCATCCCCCAGGACGACCAGGAGATGATCTTCTCCGGCAGTGTGGTGCTGGACAAGAACAACACCACCGGCTTCGGCACCAAGAAGAACCCGCCGCTGGTCGCCGTCTACACCAGTGCGCAGAAGGCCACCGGCAAGCAGGAGCAGGCCCTCGCCTACAGCACCGACGGCGGCACCACCTGGAAGAAGTACTCGGGCAACCCGGTCCTCGACATCGGCTCGACCAACTTCCGCGACCCCAAGGTCTTCTGGTACGCCCCCACCAAGAGCTGGCTGATGGCGGTCGCCCTCGCCGACCAACACAAGATCTCCTTCTACAGCTCTCCCGACCTCAAGCACTGGACGCACCAGAGCGACTTCGGCCCGGCCGGTGCCACCGGCGGTGTGTGGGAGTGCCCGGACCTGTTCCCGCTGCCCGTGGACGGCAACCCGAAGAAGACCAAATGGGTGCTGGCGGTCAACCTCAACCCCGGCGGCATCGCGGGCGGTTCCGGCGCCCAGTACTTCGTCGGCGACTTCGACGGCAAGAAGTTCACCTCGGATGACTCCGACACGTACACCCCGCCGAGCGGCACTGTCGTGCAGGACTTCGAGTCCGGCTTGTTCGGCGACTGGACGGCCACCGGTAACGCGTTCGGCAGCGCGCCGGCGACCGGGGCGGTGGACGGCCAGCAGACCGTCACCGGCTTCGAGGGCAAGGCTTTCGCCAACAGCTTCCACGCCGGCGACGCCTCCACCGGCACCCTGACCTCGCCCGAGTTCACTGTGACCGGCAACTACATCAACTTCAAGGTCGGCGGCGGCAACCACCCGTACGACCCCGACGCCGTCCTGGGCGACGAGCCGGCACCCACCGGTGAAACCCTCGCCGACTTCGAGGGCAGCACCTACTCCAGCCCCATCGGCGACTGGACGACGACCGGCGACGCCTTCGGTACCGGACCGGCCCAGGGCACCCTCCCCGGCCAGGGGCAGGTCACCGGCTACCTCGGAGGCGGCCTCGCCAACAGCTTCCTGAACGGCGACGCCTCCACCGGCACGCTCACCTCGCCGACCTTCACCATTCACAAGAAGTACGTGGACTTCCTCATCGGCGGCGGCTACCACCCGGCCGACTCTGACGCCCCCACCGCGGTGGAGCTCGTCGTGGACGGCAAGGTGGTGCGCACCGCCACCGGGTCCAACGGCGAAGCCCTGAACTGGGCGTCGTGGGACCTGTCCGACCTGCAGGGCAAGCAGGCTCAGATCAAGGTCGTGGACGGCAACACGGGCGGCTGGGGCCACCTCAACCTCGACCAGGTCGTCCTCTCCGACACCCAGGCGAAGCGCCCCTCCATCGAGACCGGCGTCAACCTGCTGGTCGACGGCAAGGTCGTCCGGAGTGCCACCGGCGCCGACTCCGAGAACCTCGACTGGGCCTCCTTCAACACCACCGCCTACAAGGGCAAGAAGGTCCAGATCCAGATCGTGGACGCCAACTCCGGCGGCTGGGGACACGTCCTCGCCGACCAGTTCACCACCGCCGACAAGCCCGCCCTGAACGCCACCCAGCGCGCCCACTGGCTCGACTACGGCGCCGACTTCTACGCCGCCAACACGTGGACCGACGCGCCCGGAGGCCGCCGCGTCATGACTGCCTGGATGAACAACTGGAACTACGGGCAAGCCATCCCCACCAGCCCGTGGCGCAGCGCCGACACCTTCCCCCGCCAGCTCTCCCTGAAGATCGTGAACGGCAGGGTCCAGCTGATCCAGCAGCCGGTCCGCGAACTGGCCGCTCTGCGCGGCACCGGCACCCGGGTGCCCAGCAAGCGCGTCGCGAACACCACCACCCCGCTCGCAGTGCGCGGCAGCAGCCAGGAACTCCAGGCCGACCTCACCGCGGGCACCGCCGACCGCTTCGGCCTGGACGTCCGTACCGGTGGTGGGCAGCGCACCCGCATCGGCTACGACACC
This sequence comes from Streptomyces sp. NPDC050549, assembly GCF_040655035.1. Lineage (NCBI taxonomy): Bacteria > Bacillati > Actinomycetota > Actinomycetes > Kitasatosporales > Streptomycetaceae > Streptomyces > Streptomyces sp. NPDC050549. The sequence continues at coordinate 11,920 of NZ_JBFAJD010000029.1, read as the reverse complement.
GCCACCGGCGAGGTCTACATCGACCGCTCCGCCTCAGGCGACACCGACTTCGACCCGACCTTCACCGACGTCCAGCGAGCTCCGCTCGATCTCCACGGCGGCCGGTTGAGCCTGCACGTCCTTGTCGACGCCTCCTCCGTCGAGGTCTACGCCCAGAACAGCCGTGGCGAACAGGTCACCCTCACCGACCAGGTCTTCCCGGACCCGACCAGCACGGGTGTCGGGGCCTTCGCCGAAGGCGGCACCGCCACCATCGACCACATGCAGGCGTGGCAGCTGAAGCCCATCTGGCCGTGACGAGCCCTCAGGTCCGTGCACCGGACGGCCGGGAGCGGCTTCCGGCGCGCGGATATCGGCGCGGGAACCGCCCCGCTGACCTGCGCGGACTGGATTCGACCGGACGGTGTCGATGTTCTCGCCTACGGGGTCGTCCAGGTCCATTCGAGGCAGCGCTTGCTGGGAAGTCCGGGCAGGCGTTGCCGCGGCCCATGCTGACGACGACGTCAGCGGCGGGGACGATCTCGTCGGTCCAGGGCTTGGTGAACTCGCGGAAGATGTCGATGCCGCGTTTGCTCATCGCGGCGATGGCTGCCGTGTTGATCTCGACTGCGGACGATCCCAGTGAGCCTCTTTCATCCTGTGCTGGCGGGTGAAATGGGCTGGTCAGTGGGTGTGGTGACGAGGCAGGGCCCCTCGTCGTCGGCGTGGTGATTCCACTCAGCACACCGGCGACCGAAGGGGCCCTGTTGTAACCGTGGTACGGCGCGAACAGCAAGCAGTTCCACAGCGGGGGCGCCCGTGGAGCCTTCCGCCGGAGGATCGCATCCTCCTGGTCACGGCCTACTGGCGCACGAACCTGACGATGCGCCAGCTGGCCCCGCTGTTCGGCATCTCCAAGTCGGCCGCGAACCGGATCATCGACCACCTCGGCCCGATGCTCGCGTTCCAGCAACGCAAGCGGTTCCGCAAGGACGCCGTCCTCATCGTCGACGGCACCCTGGTGCCCACCCGCGACCACGCGATCGCCGAACAATCGAAGACATCTCATGTCGCTGGTGGGTCAAGTAGGTGCTCAGGCAGCGAGGTCCACGGTTGGTGTGAAGGCACGAGCGGGGTCGAATAGCGTGCGGCGTTGCAGGCAGTGGTAGAGGCAGCCGAGCAGTTTGTTGAACAGGTTCCTGAGAGCTGCGGTGTGGCGTTCCCCGCCAGCACACCTTCGCCCGCATGAAGGGCTGGAAGATCCTTCGTGATTGCCGGCTCAAGGGCGACGGCGTCCATCACGCCATGCTCGGCATCGCCCGTCTGCACAATCTCGCCCTCACCGGACAGAGAAGGGACGGTACAGCGGCACTCTACGCCCTCACCGACCTCAAGATCATTACGAGACAGCCCTTAAGAAGACCCATTTGGCCTTGTGAGACGGGTTGGCGCTGGTCCGCTGCTCACGTGGACTCCGCGAGCGCAGCAGTTTCGGACCTCAACAGCCTGTCCAAGAACGAGGGAGTAACGGTTTACCCGGAGGAGATGGCCTCGCGCTCATTCTCCCCAGATTCTCCCCACGGCCGATTTCAGGGTCGGGGTAGCCGACCAACACAGACAAACACCGAGGTCAGATATGCAATTCACAACTCGCCCCACCCTCCAGGGCACCTTCGGGATGGTGTCCTCCACCCACTGGCTGGCCTCGCAGTCCGCGATGGCCGTCCTGGAGGACGGCGGCAACGCCTACGACGCGGCCGTCGCCGGGGCCTTCGTGCTGCATGTCGTCGAGCCGCACCTCAACGGCCCGGCCGGCGAGGTGCCCATCCTGCTCGCCCCGGCCGGCGGCGAGGTCCGGGTGCTGTGCGGACAGGGCGTCGCCCCCGCCGGAGCCACGATCGACCACTACAGGAGACTCGGTCTGGACCTCGTACCCGGTACGGGACCCCTCGCGGCGGCCGTCCCCGGCGCCTTCGACGCCTGGATGCTGCTGCTCCGCGACCACGGCACCAGGTCCCTCGCCGACGTCCTGAAGTACGCCATCGGATATGCCGAGGACGGGCACGCGTGCGTGGAGAACGTCGGCGCGACCGTCGAGACCGTACGGGCACTCTTCGAGACGGAGTGGACCTCGTCGGCGGACGTGTACCTGCCCGGCGGGAAGGCGCCCCGCCCCGGCGAGCTGTTCCGCAACCCCGCCCTCGCCGCCACCTGGAAGCGGCTGCTCGACGAGGTCGCCGGAGCGGGGGACCGGGAGGCCCGGATCGAGGCGGCGCGGGCGGTGTGGCGGTCGGGCTTCATCGCCGAGGCCCTGGTACGTCAGTCCGGGCGGCCCACCATGGACACCAGCGGCGAGCGCCACACCGGCACCCTCACGGCCGCCGACCTCGCCTCCTGGTCCGCGTCCTACGAGGCCCCGGCGACGTACGACTGGAACGGCTGGACACTCTGCAAGGCCGGCCCCTGGAGCCAGGGACCGGCGTTCCTCCAGCAACTCGCTCTCCTTCCCGCCGAGTTGCCCGCCTGCGGATCCGCCGACTTCGTCCACCTCCTGATCGAGGGCTGCAAGCTCGCGATGGCCGACCGGGAGGCCTGGTACGGAGACGCGGGCGAAGAGGCCGTACCGCTGGAGGAGTTGCTGTCGGCGGACTACAACGCGGCGCGGCGGGAACTGATCGGCGAGAAGGCGTCGTACGAGCTGCGGCCCGGCAGTCCCGGAGGGCGTGTTCCACGGCTGAGCGGGCACGCGCGCGTGGTGGCACCCCCGGAGTCCGGGTTCGACCCGATGGGGGCGGGGGAGCCGACCGTCGCGCGGGTCCCGGCCGACGGCGGTACCCGGGGCGACACCTGCCACCTCGACGTCGTCGACCGCTGGGGCAACATGATCGCGGCCACGCCCAGTGGCGGCTGGCTCCAGTCCAACCCGGTGGTGCCCGAGCTGGGCTTCCCCCTGGGCACCCGGCTGCAGATGGCCTGGCTTGAGTCAGGGCTGCCCAACTCCCTTGCGCCGGGCCGCCGTCCGCGCACCACACTCACCCCGTCGATCGCCCTGCGCGACGGAGAGCCGGTCCTGGCCTTCGGCACGCCCGGCGGGGACCAGCAGGACCAGTGGCAGCTGCACTTCTTCCTGGCGGTCGCCACGCGCGCGAAGACACGAGGCGGGCTCGACCTCCAGGGCGCGATCGACGCCCCGAACTGGCACAACGACAGCTTCCCCGGCTCCTTCTACCCGCGCGGCATGCGACCGGGCAGCGTGACCGTCGAGTCCCGCATGGACGAGAAGGTGGTGGAGGAGCTGCGGCGGCGCGGCCACGACGTGACCGTGGGGGACGCCTGGTCGGAGGGACGGCTGTGCGCGGTCGCCCGGGACCCGGCGGCGGGAATCCTCTCGGCGGCGGCGAACCCGCGGGGCATGCAGGGGTATGCCGTCGGACGGTGACGCGGACTCTGATGCTCCGGGTGATTCGGACGGCGATCGCGAATCCGGGTGTTCATGGCGATTCCAGCCGGAGTGCACCGGGCGGGTGGGGATTGTCAGTGGCCCGTGCTCTCATGGAGACATGATCGAAGACACTGAAACCATCGACGAGTTTCTCGTACAGCACACGGCCGACGTCGAGGACGCGATCCGCAGGGCGGCGGCGGCCGAGATCATGCCCCGCTTCCGGCAGCTCGCCGCGCACGAGATAGACCAGAAGAGCGGCCCGCACGACCTGGTCACGGACGCCGACCGCAACGCCGAGCGGTATCTGACGAAGGTGCTCGGCTCCCTCCTGCCCGGCTCCGTCGTGGTCGGCGAGGAAGCGGTGCACGCCGACCCGGAGACCTACGGGGCGATACAGGGCGACGCCCCGGTCTGGATCGTCGACCCGGTCGACGGGACCCGCCAGTTCGTGCGCGGTGAGACCGGCTTCTGCACGCTGGTCGCGCTCGCCCGGCACGGCGAACTGCTCGCCTCCTGGACCTACGCCCCCGCCCGCGGCCAACTGGCCACGGCGGTGAAGGGCGGCGGTGCCTTCCTCGACGGCGTCCGGCTGCACCCGGGTGCCCCTGACCCCGCCCGGGACCTGGATGTGGCCACCTCCCACCCCGACTACACGACGGACTCCCAGAAGCGCGCGCTGCTCGGTCTGTGGGCGGACGGGGTGCGCACGCGCCCTTGCGGCTCGGCCGGACTGGAGTATCTGGCCATCGCCCGGGGTGAGTTGGACGCCACGGCCTTCTCCTGGGAGGCCGCCTGGGACCACGCGGCGGGCCTGCTCCTCGTCGAGGAGGCGGGCGGCGCCCACCTCACGCTCACCGGCGAGCCCTTCCGTATCACGGGCGGCAACGCACTGCCGTTCACCGCGGCCCGGGACGCGGCGACGGCCCGGCGCGTCGTGGAACTGCTGCGGGCGTCGTAGGGTCACGGGTTCCGCACACTGGACGGGCTGACCCCGGCGTTGTCGGTCCCGCGGCATATCCTGACCCTGAGTTGCCATCGGCTGACGAAGGGGTCCGAAGGTGCCGTCGATGCTCGATGCGGTCGTAGTGGGTGCGGGGCCGAACGGACTGACGGCTGCCGTGGAGCTGGCCCGGCGCGGATTCTCCGTGGCCATCTTCGAGGCACGGGACACCGTCGGCGGCGGCGCCCGCACCGAGGAACTCACCCTCCCCGGCTTCCGGCACGACCCCTGCGCGGCGGCGCACCCGCTGGGCATCAACTCGCCCGCGTTCCGCGCTCTGCCCCTGGAGCGGTACGGCCTGGAGTGGCTGCACGCCGAGCTGCCCATGGCGCACCCGTTCACCGACGGCAGCGCGGCCGTGCTGTCCCGCTCGGTCGCGGAGACGGCCGCCTCCTTCGGACCGCGCGACGCGGGGACGTACCGCAGGCTGGTCGAGCCCTTCCTCCCCAAGTGGGACACCCTGGTCCGCGACTTCATGTCCCTGCCGCTCACCTCACTGCCCCGCGACCCGGTCACCCTCGCCCGCTTCGGTCTGGCCGGTCTGCCCCCGTCGACCTGGCTGACCAGCCGCTTCCGTGACGAGCGCGCCAAGACCCTGTTCGCCGGACTGGTCGGCCATGTCATGGCCCCGCTCAACGGCTTCGCCACCGGCGCGATCGGCCTGGTCTTCGCCCTCGCGGCACACGCGCGCGGCTGGCCGGTGGCCCGCGGTGGCTCCCAGTCCATCTCGGACGCGCTGGCCGCCTACCTGAAGGACCTCGGCGGCGAGATCCACACCGACTACGAGGTCAAGCGCCTCGACGACCTCCCTCCGGCCCGCGCCTACGTCTTCGACACCTCGCCCACGGCCTTGGCGAAGATCGCGGGCCTCGGTAATTACTACGAGAACTACCGCTACGGCCCCGGGGCCTTCAAGATCGACTACGCCCTCGACGGCCCCGTGCCCTGGACCGCGAAGGAGGCACGCACCGCAGGCACCGTGCAGATCGGCGCCGACAGCACGGAGATCGGCAACGCCCTGCGCGCCGCGTCCCGCGAGAATCGCGCCCCCGACCGGCCCTTCATGATCACCGTGCAGCCCGGCGTCGTCGACCCCACCCGGGCCCCGGCGGGCAAGCAGGTCTTCTGGGCCTATGGCCATGTCCCGAGCGGCTGGACCGGCGACCTCACGGACGCCCTGGAACGCCAACTGGAGCGCTTCGCCCCGGGCTTCCGCGACCGCGTCCTCGCCCGCGCGACCGCGGGACCACCCCAACTCGCCGCGCGCAACGCCAACTACGTCGGCGGCGACATCGGCACCGGCGCGGTCTCCGGACTCCAGATCCTGCTGCGCCCCAGACTCTCCCTCTCCCCGTACGGCACCCCGCACCCGGCCGTCTTCATCTGCTCCTCGGCGACCCCGCCAGGACCCGGAGTGCACGGCATGTCGGGACACAACGCGGCGAAGGCCGTCTGGCGCAGACTGAGGCAGTCATGACCACCATCAAGTTCGTCCAGGGCGACATCACCCGCCAGAGTGCCGACGCGATCGTCAACGCGGCCAACTCCTCGCTCCTGGGCGGTGGAGGCGTGGACGGCGCAATCCACCGCCGGGGCGGCCCCGCGATCCTGGAGGCCTGCCGAAAACTCCGCGCCTCCCACTACGGCAAGGGGCTGCGCACCGGCCGGGCGGTCGCGACGACGGCGGGCGAACTGGACGCCCAGTGGGTGATCCACACCGTGGGCCCCGTGCACTCCCGCGAGGAGGACCGCTCGGACCAACTCGCCTCCTGCTACCGGGAGTCGCTGCGCGTCGCCGACGAACTCGGCGCCCGTACGGTCGCGTTCCCCGCCGTCTCCGCCGGGATCTACGGCTGGCCGATGGACGACGCGGCGCGGATCGCGGTGGAGACGGTACGGGCGGCGAAGACGTCGGTCGAGGAGGTCACGTTCGTACTGTTCGACGAGGCCGCGTACAAGGCGTTCGGTCGGCAGGCGCGCTGACCGGCGGTCGTGGCCCGTCTGCCTGGTGGAGGACGGTCCTCACGCGTCGATCACGACGTCCTCCAGCGGCTTCGAGCAGCAGAGCAGGATCTTGTTCTGGGCGATCTCGCGTGGACGGATGCCCCCGTTGTGCTGCATGTCGACGGAGCCGGAGAGCAGGCTCGTCCTGCAGGTGCCGCACATGCCCTGCGCGCACGAGGCCGGCAGGCTGAGGCCGGCTCTGGACGCGGCGGCGAGGAGCGAGGTGCCGGCGTCGCACTCGATGGTGCGTCCGCTGCGGGTGAACTCGACCTTGAAACCGGTGTCCGCAGCGGTGGCGGACGAGGCGCCGGCCTGTCCGGCCGGTGTCTCGAAGGTGAAGCTCTCCTCGTGGTAATGATCCGTGTCGAGGCCCGCCTGCGACAGCATGCGCCGTACGGCGGCCATGTAGGGGGCGGGGCCGCAGGTGAAGACCTCCCGTTCGAGGAAGTCGGGCGCGATCTGCCGGAGTGTCTCGATCGTGAGCCGGCCGCGGTGTCCGCCCCAGGGGGCGTACGGGCGGTCCTCCTCGCAGATGTGGACGATTCGGATGTTGGGCGCGGTTGCGGCGATGAGATCGAGTTCGTGGCGGAAGACGATGTCCGCCGGGGTGCGCGCGCTGTGTACGAACACCACGTCGGCGGGGTCGGCGAGGTCGTACAGCGTCCTGGTCATCGCCATCGACGGCGTCACGCCGACGCCCCCGGACAGGAAGAGGTACTTGGGCGCCGGATGCCGGGCCGTGGAGAAGTCGCCGAGCGGTCCGTGCGCCCGTACGGTGTCGCCCGGCCCGAGGTGGTCGTGCAGCCAGTTCGACGCGAGCCCGCCCGGTATGCGCTTCACCGTGATCGAGACCAGGAAGGGGCGGGTGGGTGGTGAGGAGATGGTGTAGCAGCGCCGCACCGGTCGGCCGTCGATGTCGAGGGTCAGCGTCAGGAACTGGCCCGGGTCGTGCCGGAACAGCCGGGGTTCGGCGTACTCGAAGACGAACGTGGAGACGTCGTGCGTGAGCGGGTGCACCTGACGGCAGACCAGCAGTTCCTCGGTCTCGCTCATGGCAGAAGCTCCAGGTGTGCCTCGAGCCGGGTCACGTACCAGTTGACGAACGCCTCGACCTGCTCCTCCGTCGGGCCGTACGGGCCCGGCAGATAGGCCGGGCTGCTGATGCCCTGGTGGGCGCGGGCGACCAGCACCGCGTCCTGGTCGTTCGTGGCCTTCCACACCTTTGTGAGGGTGTCGAGGTCGTAGTCGATCCCCTCGACGGCGTCGGCGTGCACGAGCCAGGTGGTGCGGACGAGGGTGCGGTCCGGGCCGAGCGGAATCACGGAGAACGTGATCGCGTGGTCGGCCATGAAGTGGAACCAGGAGTTCGGCTGGATGTGCATGGACAGGCGGCCCAGGCGGGCGGTTGGGAAGTCCGCCAACAGCCGCCCGCACGCGGCCGTGCCGTCCGGGGTGTATGACTCCCCGGCGAGGTCGAGTGGTTCGCGCTGGATGCGGAAACCGGTGGGCCGGGTGTCCAGTTCCTCGATCTCGGCGTAGGGCAGGCCCAGGGAGTCGTAGGTCTCGCGGGCCTCGGCGTCCGCCACGAGGAAGCGCTCGTAGGCGGGGCGCAGCGCGGGCGGGATGTCCTTCTCCTGGTAGCCGTAGATGGGGAAGTAGCAGGCCTGGAGCTCGGGATGGCCCACACAGTGGTAGCACTCCCGGTTGTTCTCCATGGTCAGCTTCCAGTTGCCGTTCTCCACCAGGTCGATCTGGGTGGCGACCTTCGCCTCGGCCAGGCGGTGCGGTGCGAGGTACGGCGCGATGCGGGCGGCGACCTCGTCGAAGTCCTCCGGCGGTTCCTGGGCGAGGCAGACGAAGACCAGCCCGGCCACCGTGCGCGCGTGCACGGACCGCAGCCCGAAGCAGGACGGGTCGAAGCCGGGCGCCTGGGACTCGGCGTACAGCAGCCTGCCGTTCACGCCGTACGTCCAACGGTGGTATCCGCAGACGATGTTGCCCACTGAGCCGCGCTCCTCGTTGAGGATGCGCGCCCCGCGGTGGCGGCAGACGTTGTGAAAGGCCCGGACGTCCTCGTCGTCGTCGCGGACGACGATGATGGAGTACGACCCGAGGTCGACCGTCACATAGTCGCCGGGCTCGGGAAGCTCCGCCTCGGCGGCCACGAACAGCCAACTCCGGGCGAACACGGCCTCGATGTCGAGGTCGAAGAACTCCTCGCCGACATAGAACGGGGCTTCGAGGCTCTGACCGGCGGGACGTCGGGCAACGAGGTCGCCGACGTCGGGGGTCGCTTGCTTCATCTCATCTCTCCGGTACGGCTGGGGAGTTGACGTCAGGACGGGGGCGGCGCTCAGGCCGGCAGGCACAACCGCAGCGCGTCGTGGATCGCGGCGTGGATGTTGCGGGATGCGACGGCGTCGCCGATGCGGAAGAGCTGGTGGCGGCCCGCCTCGTTGCGGACCACGGACTGCTGCTCGTTCGCCAGCAGGGCGCGGTGGTCGACCTCGCCGAGGTTGGTCGAGCCGGGGAGGAGTTCGACGTACAACTCGTCCGTCGGCAGGGTCCCGTGCTCCACGATCACGTGGTCCACGATTCGCTCGGTCTCGGTCTCGGTGTACTCGCTGTAGAGGGTCGCGGCCAGCCGTCCGTCCCCGGTGCGGCGCACGGAGCGCAGTCGCCGGGCGAGCGTGACGGTGACCTCGTGCGTGGTGAACGCCCTCAGGTAGGCAGGGGAGTTCATGCTGCCGACGTCGGGGGCGAGGGCGCGCTCCGGGGTGACGTACTCGATCCGGAGGCCGGGCGACGCCGTGAGGACCTCGACGGCGTCCATGGCCGGGTGGCCGCCGTGGTCGTCGTAGACCAGGATCTCGCCGTGCGGGCGTCGCAGTGAGCCCGTCATCACGTCCCAGGTGTCGGACACCAGGTCCTCGCCGGCGCTGAGGAAGCTGCGGTTGGGCATGCCTCCGGTGGCGACGATCACGAGGTCGGGGTGTTCGGTGAGGACGTCGTCGGCCTCGGCGTACGTGCCCAGGCGTATGTCGACGCCGAGAATCTTGCACTCGGCGAGGCGCCAGTCGACGATCTGGATCAGGTCGGCCCGGCGCGGGTTCGACGCGGCGAGCCTGATCTGGCCGCCGGGCTGGTCGCTCGCCTCGAACAGGACGACGTCGTGGCCGCGTTCGCCCAGCACCCGCGCCGCTTCCAGGCCGGCCGGTCCCGCTCCGACGACAACTGCCTTCCTGTGGCGGCCGGTTGTGAGGGGGACGATGTGAGGCAGGCGGAGTTCGCGGCCGGCGGACGGGTTGTGGACGCACTTGGTGTCGCCGGAGTCGTAGATCGCGTCGAGGCAGTAACTCGCCCCGACACAGGGCCGGATGCGGTCCTCCTGGCCGGCCTTCACCTTGGCGACCAGGTGTGGGTCGGCGATCTGCGCGCGGGTCATGCCGACCAGGTCGAGCAGTCCTTCGCGCAGGGCGTGCCGCGCGGTGGCGACGTCGGCGATGCGGGCCGCGTGCATCACGGGGACGGAGAGGCGTCGCCTGACCTCGCCGGTGAAGTCCAGGTACGGGCCGAGCGGGGTGCCGATGGACGGGATGGCCTTCGCCAGGGACGCGTCCCGCTCGATGGAGCCGTGGATGGTGCTGATGAAGTCGATGCCGTCGGCGGTGTACTGCCGGGCGGCGGTGATCGCCTCGTCGAAGGTGAGGCCGCCACGTTGTGCTTCGTCCAGCGACATCCGGATCCCGACGACGAAGTCCGGGCCGACGGCTTCGCGCACCGCCCGGATCACCCGGCGCGGAAACGCCATGCGGTTCTCCAGCCCGCCGCCCCACTCGTCGTCGCGGTGGTTGGTCGCGGGGGAGAGGAAGCTGTCCAACAGGTGGCCGTACGCCTCCAGTTCGATGCCGTCGAGACCGCCCTCCCGGCAACGGACCGCCGCGGAAGCGTAGTCGGCGACGATCCGGTCCAGGTCCCAGGACTCGGCGGCCTTCGGGAAGGCGCGGTGCGCGGGTTCGCGCAGCGGTGAGGCGGACACCACCGGGAGCCAGTCGCCGGTGAAGTTGCTTGTGCGGCGGCCGAGATGGGTGACCTGACACATGACGGCGGCCCCGGCCTCGTGCACGTCGTCGGTGAGCCGGCGCAGCCACGGGACGATGTCGTCGCGGTACAGGAGCAGGTTGCCGAACGCCGGCGGGCTGTCGGGCGAGACGACCGCCGAGCCGCCGATCATCGTGAGACCGGCCCCGCCGCGCGCCTTCTCCACGTGGTAGGCCCGGTAGCGGTCCTTGGGCATGCCGTCCTCGCCGAACGCCGGTTCGTGGGAGGTGCTGACCACGCGGTTGCGCAGGGTGAGGTGCTTGAGCCGGAAGGGCTGGAGCAGGGGATCCAGGGTGGCTGAGGGCACGGCTGCTCCTCGAAGGGTGCTGGGGCGCTGTTTCGCGATGCAAAACAGCATCGCCATACGAGACAAATGGTGGAGCTGGGAATCCCCAGCCGTCAATAGCCCGCCGTGTTAACTCGCCGTGCGCGCAGCGCTCATCCGCGTTTCACGTGGCCCCGGCGCCAGGAGATCTTCGCGGCGGCTGCCAGCAGTTGTTCCGCGAGGCCGGGCACGGTGTCCTCGTTGAGGCGGAAGGTCGGTCCGGACAGGGTCACGGCCGCGATGATCCTGCCGTCCAGCGCACGGATCGGTGCGGCGATGGCGGCCAGTCCGATCTCGTGCTCCTCGCTCGTGGTGGCGTAGCCCCGCTCGCGGATCGTCTCCAGCGCCGCCGTGAGGGTCGTCGGGTCGACGATGGTGTGCGGGGTGTACTTCTCCGCCCCCCTGGCGAAGATCTCCGCGACCTGGTCGGGCGTCATGTGCGCAAGGAAGAGCTTGCCCGCCGCGGTGGCGTGCAGCGGGGCGCGCCGGCCGACCCAGTCGATGCTCGTGATCGCCGCCGCGCCGATCGCCTGGTCGATGGTGATCACGTCGTGTCCGTCATGGATCGCCACGTTCACCGTGTCGCCCACGGCCGCGGCCAGTTCCTGGCAGACGGGACGGCTCAGCAGTGACAGGTCGTTCACCTTGCTCGCCCCGGCGGCGAGTTCGACCATCGTGTACCCGATGCGGTACCGCCCCCGCTCGGTGTCCTGCTCGACCAGGCCTCGTGACTCCAGGGTCGCCAGCAGCCGGAACACGGTCGACTTGTGGATGCCGATTTCCTCGGCGATCTCGGTCACGCCACTGGGGCCCCGCGTGGCCAGCACCTGGAGGATCGACACCGCCCGGTCGACGGACTGCACCGAGTGATCACGTGGGCGGCTTCCGCTGCTGGTCATGGCGGAAGGGTAGTCGAGGGGAAGGCACCGGCCGCGAGCCTCTGCTCCGGCCACGAAGGGGGTGGCGGTGCGGTCGGCCGACCGCACCGCCCCCCCCGGCCGTCGGCCCCGAAATCCGGGCGGGCGGCCCGACCAGGGAAGGGAGGGGGTGGTGGGGGCCGGGGCCG